>CAIJTL010000466.1 GCA_903823545.1 uncultured Planctomycetaceae bacterium | reverse complement strand
TTTGGTGAGTTCCACCGGGCCTTCGCTGTAGAACTCGATTGCGTCTTCTGTTGATCTGATGACCCACTTTGTTTTGTCTGCGGCCTTGTGTGCGACCATCATCCAGTCAGCGGCGTGTTCGCCGTCACCGGCGAGCAAATCAGAGACGATCTCGGCTTTGTTCTTCTGGAAGAATTCCAGGACGGCTTGCTGAGCCTTCTCGTCGAGTTCATTCAGATACATTCGCCGTTTGTCGCGGCTGGATTCGAGCGGCGGGGTTTCGCCGACGAACAACTTCAGCGACTCGACGACATCCTGCGGCATCTTCCACATTTTGGCGTACGTCTTCAGCCAGCGTTTGTCGATTTGATTAAACCCGTTTGGACTGCTCACAAGCTTGATCGAAATCCGCTCGATTCGTTCGCCGGACTTCGTTTTGACCGTCACTTCGACATCCGCTTTTTCACCATGCGGCTTCGAGGCCGAGGCGCTGGTCACTTCATCAATCTGATGATTCATCGCTTCAAGCCATGATCGAGCATCCGCGTCGGTCTTCCAATTATTGAATTTGTCCCGGATTTCATCTTCGTTCTGAAACCCAGCTTTTGCTGTTTGTGAACCACGCTCAACTTTCGCGGTGCCTGCTTCTCGAGCGGCAATCACGCCGCCTGAAGCGAACAGCCATAGGACAACTGCGACTAACGGGGCGAGGAGGAATAAGTTTGTAGTTCCGCCTTGAGACGACATGGTTGTGTAGAACCGCCTGAAGGGGGAACTACGAACGGAACTTCCATTGCCCACGAATTGCTGCGTCATGGCATTGCTCACTTCGATGTTTGCTGCTGACCCTCACACGGTCATGGCGACTTCAGAAAATTACGTGTGAGACCACGGTGCGCCAACTGCGTGACGCAATTTTCTGTCCTTCAGTGGGAGAGCTTCCCGTATCGAAATGGCTTCGAGCCACTCGCGGGAATGGGAGCCCCGCCTACAATCACGAAATGCAATCACATTCGTCAGCAACACACGGCACCAGTGCAACCTCACCAGAATCGTCGCCACCGAGTGGCCCGGAACCGCGAGCTAGTCGTTTGCGGTTTGAGCGGTATCGGCAGAAGGTCAAAGATGACGAGCTTCCGAAAGGAAGCATTCACGGCAGCGGCGAGACTCGCCGCGCCAAGGATCGCGTCCGTTCGTCGTTGCAACTTGTCTGGCAATTCTTGCGGTTGCTGAATCCGTTTCGACGGCAAATCATTTGGATTCTCGTGTCGGTCACGGCGTCAACATTGGTGGGCTTGCTGCCGCCGGCTGGGACGAAGTTCATCATTGATTATGGGCTGAGCGGTCAACCGCTGCCTCCCAAAGTCTTGGAGCTGATGCCGTCACTGGCTGTTCCGAAGCAGCTTTTGCTTTTGACGGTGTTGGCGGTTTCAGTCATCTCGCTGCTGAAAATCGGAGTGCATGTCTGGGGGCGTTGGTACGCGACCAAGATCACGAAGCAAATTCAATTGGACCTGCGACGACAGGTTTTCGAACACGCGATCCGTTTGCCGCTGCATCGAGTGCAAGCGCTGCGGTCAGGCGGTGTCGCCTCGATCCTCCGCGAAGATGGTGGGAGTGTTGGCGAACTGGTGTTCGGCATGTTGTTCAATCCGTGGCGAGCGGTCATTCAATTGATTGGTAGCCTCGCGATCCTGGCTTGGGTCGATTGGCGATTGTTGCTGGGTGGGCTCGTGCTGTTGCCGACGGTGTTCTTCACTCATCGAGCTTGGATCAACGGCATCCGACCGCAGTTTCGAGTGATCCGCAAGCAGCGTGAGCTGATCGACGCATCCGCGACCGAAGCCTTTGCTGGAATGCGAATTGTCCGGGCCTTCAGCCGACAGAAGCGCGAGTCGGCTCGGTTCACGACCGAGAACAACTTGATGGCTCGGCAGGAACTCTACGCCTGGTGTTGGATGCGCGTGGTCGAGATGGTTTGGGAGGCATTGATCCCGATCGCGACGGCAGGTTTGTTGTTCTACGGCGGTTGGCGAGTGCTCGACGGGCACATGACGATCGGCGATCTGATGATGTTTCTGGTCTACCTATTGATGCTTTTGGAGCCGCTGGCAACGCTCGCTCAAAGTGCCACGCAGTTTCAGAACAGCCTCAGCGGACTGGATCGAGTTCTCGATCTTTTGGAAGAGCCACGCGAGATGCCGTCGACGCCATCGTCGTTGTACGTCGATCGCACTGCGGTCAACGGAGACATTGCGTTCGAGCAGGTCTCTTTCACTTATCCGGGGACAAGTCTTCCGGCGTTGAGTGACGTCAATCTGAAGGTGGCCACTGGCCAAACCGTCGCGTTGGTCGGACCAAGCGGTGCAGGTAAGACGACGCTGAGCAACTTGGTCGCTCGTTTCTATGATCCGACATCCGGACGAGTGACGTTGGACGGTCGAGACTTACGTGATTACGACGTTGAATCCTTCCGTTCGCTGCTTGGAGTCGTTGAACAGGACGTGTTTTTATTCGATGGAACGATCGCTCAAAACATCGGCTACGCGCGGCGAGAAGCCAGTGATGCCGAAATCAGGGCCGCTGCCGAAGCAGCAAACGCGACCGAGTTCATTGACCGCATGACCGACGGTCTACAAACACTCATCGGCGAACGGGGAGTGCGACTCAGCGGCGGTCAGCGGCAGCGACTGGCAATCGCACGAGCCATCTTGGCCGACCCGAAATTGCTGATCTTGGATGAAGCCACCAGCAACCTCGACACCGACAGCGAACGGCTCATTCAGCAAAGCCTCGCAAAACTGATGAAGGGCCGCACCAGCTTCGTGATCGCACATCGGCTGAGCACGATCGCCAACGCCGACCTAATCGTCGTCGTCGAACATGGTCGCATCAGCCAAACAGGCACTCACGCGCAACTGATGGCCGAAGGTGGAAAGTATCGGACCATGGTCGAACAGCAAATCCACATGACGCTGGGAGGGATGACTTCCCCAGGCTATTCTGAGTCGAGTTCGCCGATCGCGCTCACGTCCGGACGCTCAGCGACATCGTAGTTCGGATGCCATTCGCCTGGCGATTCAAAATGAGGAGTGTTGAGCTGTTGAGTTTGCGATGAAATAAAAAAGGACGGGCAAGAGTGCCCGTCCTACGTTTTGTGTCTCAACCGTTTTCTGCTGGCTCACTTCTTCGCGGGCTTTTCGAGCTTGCCGTAGAAGCCTGCTTTTTGGAGGAGGTCGATGGCGTCCTGAACCACCAGACCGCCGCCGTTGAGCTTGATGCTGCTGGCTGCGGGATCGATTTCCATTGAGGTCAGGCCGTCAAGCTTGGTCAATGCTTCGTGAGCTGCTTTGCGACAAGCCCCACAGCAGAGATGCACGCCGGTGAAAGTGAAGGTGTCTCGCTTCTCACCTTTCTTCACGCCGTGATCAGGAAACGTCAAATCTTTCTTGCCGAACGCTGCCTTTCCATAGAAGCCGTGTTCCGCGAGTGCGTCGATTCCGTTTTGGGCCGCCTTCTCGTTCTTGGCAGAGAAGACAACGCTCTTGCTGTTCACGTCGGCCTTCGGATCAGAAATACCGTCGATGCCGTCGAGCGCACTTTTGGCTCCTTCGACACAAGCACCGCAGCAGAGATGCACGCTGCGAATCGTGACTGTTGCCGATTCATCTGCCGCCCAAACGCCCGCGACTACGACCAACAATGCTGCCAAGGAACTTGCACAAATCGCCTTCATCGTGAGACCTCCGGTATGGGATCGTTGTTTTGTATCGAACCACAACATCAAGGGCGGAACTGTAACTCGTCTTGAATATGTGACTCAAGCAGCGGCAGGGATTTGATTGTCACCGGTTCCATCTTTGTCCCTCATCTTTTTGTCAGCGGTTCTCAAGGGCTGACAAAAAATGAGAACTACGTCAGAGACAGCGGGCCGTCGCCACAGAAGTCGGGGTTGCCGAATTTCATGATGTGGTGGCCGAAACCGTGAGCAAGCGACAGTAACAAGCGGTTGTGAGCCACTTTGTCAGTCCGTAGCGACTTCCCGGTGACGACTTCAAGACCTTGATCGAGTGCCTTGAGCACACGCCCCGGTGGATTCTT
>CAIJTL010000465.1 GCA_903823545.1 uncultured Planctomycetaceae bacterium | reverse complement strand
GAGAAAAACTGATCGCCGTTGCCTAGACTGGTGTCGGTCGTCAGCGTCGTGACGTTCGTCGTTAATGGATTGCCGCTAGCACCGATACCACCAGCACCCGCTGTAACGGTCAGTTCGTCCGCCTGGATGTCGATTGCCGCCGTTCCGGAAACGAGACCACCCAAACCGGCACTGTTGAGCAAAACCACCACATCGCCGCCGTTGGCATCCAGACTTCCTGAACCGTTGAAGATGAGGCTGTTGTCGTTGCCCGTGGTCAAGTTCACGTTCGTGGCCGCCGCGCGAGCGATCGCACCGCTGACCGTGATCGCTCCGCTGTTAACGTTCCCGATGTCGAGAGTCCCCGCTGTGACGCGATCAAGTTCCGCGCCTGACAGTTCCAGCGTGCTGACCTCCACATCGGTCGTCGAACCCAGATTGATCGCATTGCCGACTTGGCTGGGATTCAACACCACCGATTGACCGGTAGCCGTGATGCTCCCTTCAAGAATGATTCTGTCCGCCGTCACCGTGATGCCACCGGAAGAGGTTTCAATGTCGGCGGTGGCAGAGACGCCGAATGTGGCATCGCTTCCATTCAGCGTGATCGTGATCAGTCCGGTGGCGTTGATGTCGCTCGCGGCAGCCGTGTTGGTAACCGTCACGTCGCCAATCTCTGCCAGTAAGGTGACAGCGCCGCTGCCCGTGCTGATGCCGACTCCTGAGCCGAGATCAATGATCGTGAAGCCCGTGGCGTCTCGGTATTCCACATCGCCGGTAGTCGTGCTGATCTGAAGACTGGTCACTTCATTCGCGTTCGTTCCCAGACTGACCTGACCACCGGCCAGCACGCGCAGACTCGCATGAGTCACCGCACCGGTTCCGGTCTGCGCGACTGTGCTGCTCGTTGCCAGAGTCAAGCTGGTCGCTCCGGCGGGACTGACGTCGCTAGCAATCGTGATGGGGCTGGCACCCGCGCCGCTGATGCTCAGGAAAGAGGTCGTGATGCCGCTCAATTCCGCATCGGAGAGTTCCAGGGTATCCGCGAGGCCGGGGTTCGCCCCCAGATGGATCGCCTCACCTGTTTCGCGCGGTCTAAGCGACACGGTCCCTGCCGCCGCCGTGCTCATGGTGCCATCCAACGTCATCTCGTCAGCTTGAATTTGGATGTTGAAATTGACGGTCGTCGTTCGCAGGTCAGCCCCCGTGCTCAGAGTGAACTCTGCGTCATCGCCACTGAGCGTGATGATGATTCCCTGCGTCGTGTCGATGTCATGAGCAGCCGCTGTGTCCTGGACCGTAATGTTCCCAGATGCCGCTGAGATCGCCACGTTGCCGTCGTCCGTGTCAATGCCCGTCACGCCATCCACCGTGGTCACGATCAACCCCGTCGAGTCAAAAAACAACACGCTGCCGCTGCTGGTGTCGATCGCCACGTTCGTGACATCCAGGCTGTTCGTCTTCGTGAAATGAACCGCCCCACCCGCCTCCACGGCCAAGCTGACAACCTTCAGTCCCCCATTGATCGCCGTCACGGAGCTGCCCGTTGTCAAATGCAGCAGCGGCACAGTCGGTGAGTCAGTCAGGTCAATGTCCGCGCTGAAGGTGATCGCGCCGCTAGTCGCGTTACCGATCACCAATTTGTCAGCAGTGATGCGATCGAGTTCCGCATCAGTCAGTTCCAGATCACTCATCGCGCTCGCGCCGAAGCTAACGTCACGTCCCGCCGAAGTGGTTGCGATCGTGACGAGTCCCGTGCCAACGTTGATCCCGCCAGCCGAGATATCTAAATCATCGGTTGTGATCGCCGCATTCGCCGCCGTTACAGTCGCCGCGATCGACGCCGAAATCGTCGTGACCGACAGATCACCGGCGATCGTTGTTGCTCCGTTTAACGTGACGCTGTCTGTGCCGATGCCGGTGTTGATCGTGAGGTTGGTGTTGCCGTGAATGTTGTTCGCGCTGGTGACGGTGATCGTGTCGTTGCCGTCGCTGATGAGCGTTGTGTTGAGGATCACATTCGTCGTGCGGAAGACGTGTGCCGACTCGAACCCGATTCCACCGCTGGTTCCGGAGAATACCAGTGCGGGAACCGTCCCCACGGCTTCCAGACCACCCGTGATGGCCGAGTTGAAACCCTCGGCAATCATTACAACGTCATCGGCTCCAGGAAGACTGAGCGTGAACGTGCCGACGTTATCGAAGTCCACCGGCTCCAGGCCGCTGAAGGTCAAAATTTGCCCATCAATGTTGATCACCCCGTTGCCATTCGTCGCGACGTCCGGCGTGTAGATCACCACTTCGCCATTCGTGCCACGAACGCCCAGCCGGTCGGTGCCGCCGGTGCCACCATCGAACATCAAGCCACCTGAGGGAATGGGATTGCCGTCGCCGGTCAAATCCACGATCACCGTATCGTTTTCGCCGCCAGCTCCCTGGATGCTGAGAGAATTCAGACTGGCGAGCGGTCGCGATTCCAGCAACGTATTGTCCGACGCACTACGGAATTCCAGATCCGTGCCGTTGAGAATCACCTTGATCGAATCCGCGACACCATCGGCGGGAAGGATGTAAGTCGCCGTTGTCGCCGTGTCGTTATCGTCGATCGTTCCCGAGCCAGTGTCGCTGAGGACCACGCTACGCCCACCGAACACCGTGGCCGTACTCAGGCTCGCTTCAAACGTCTCGATTCCCTCAAAGTCGAGATCCTCGATGATCGTCACACTCACCGACTGCGAGGTTGTGCTGCCCGCCGCAAAGTGTGCCACGCCCGCCGTATGGTTGAAGTCGCCCGCCGATGTGCTCACGTTGGCGTAGCTCACAGCGATGTCAATGTCGATGTCCAACGCCTTGTCCACCGACACCGTAAATGTCAGCGTCCCATCTCCCTCGTTGACCGTCACGTCGTTGATCGTGAACGTGGCCGTGTCGTTGTCGGTGATCGAGTAGGTGTGAGTGCTTTGCGTCGTGCTATCGGTGTTGGCGTCGGCGATGGCTAGGCCGGTGCTCAGATTGGCGAGTTGCAACTGAATGTCTTCGGTCAATTCGACCACATCGTCGTTGGTGATACTCAGCGGGATCGCAATGGCCGTTGCTGAAGTTCCGTCGTAGGTTCCGACGGGGATCGTCACAGTGGTTGTGAGTGTGAAGTCGGTTCCCTCGTCGGCCGAGCCGCCGGTGATCGTCACGTCGATCGTCTGTTCCGAGCTGACCACGCCGTTGACGAGCAGCTTGGGCAAGTTCGCTCCCGTCGCTTCCGAATCGCCGTCGCTGGCCGAACTGAATTCGACATCCGCCAGGAACTGGAAGTTGGCCAACAAGTCGAGTTCCGCCTGAGTCAAGAACGCAGCCGCTTGACCAGCGAAGCCGCCCGCAGTGACGAGCGCATTCGCCGCCGCCACGGCATCGGCTCGCGTGTTGGCCAGAATGGTGAAGTGAGCCAACCGCAACGTCTCACCCGGATCGACCGTGATGTTGTACGTCCAGAGAACATTGTCATCGATCACTTCCACCGCGGTCGGAACCAACCCGGCCGGGCCGTGGATGTAATGGACGATGGCAGGAGTCCCCGTTCCGTCGGCATCATCGGTTCCAATCCATTGATCGGTCGTTTCGACCGTCGTGTTCCCATCGGAAGTTCCAAACACGGTCGTAGCCGCATCACTGCCAAGATTGCCGACGATCATCACCGTTGTGGTGATCGCGCTGCCGGTCGAATTGGCGAAGACATCGACAGTTTGAGCGAATTCGTGGCTGCCCGTGGATGGGACGGTCACTTCGCGAGTCACTT
>CAIJTL010000464.1 GCA_903823545.1 uncultured Planctomycetaceae bacterium | reverse complement strand
CGGAAATTGCTCACCGACCAGATCAAGATCAGCGAGCGGACGAACCTCGTGCAGGCGCAGAAGTTCCGCGAGGCGCTGGAGAAGGCGATGCTCGGCTACACGAACAAGCAGATCTCCACTGCCGAGATGATCGCCAAGCTGCTGGAGCTGGCGAAGTGGGTCCGGGAGGCGAAGCAGCACGGACAGGACCTGGGGCTGAGCACGGAGGAAGTCGCGTTTTATGACGCACTGGCGGAGAACGGATCGGCGAAAGAAGTGATGCAGTCCGACAAGCTCCGCCTGATGGCTCGTGAGCTGGCAGAGATGGTCAAGCAGATGCCCAAGCTCGACTGGACGCAACGGGAATCGGTCCGGACGGACCTGCGTCGCAAGGTGCGGAGGTTGCTCGCGATGTATGGCTATCTGCCGGACCTGTCCGAAGACGCGACGCAGCTTGTGCTCAAGCAGGCGGAACTGTCGACGGAAGCGGGGGCGTAACACGATCGACGGCTTGATGGCGAATCTCTGCGTTGCCATCGCCTGAGTGAACCGCGTTTTCCGTGACAAACAGGGCCGGTTGATCGTCGATTTCACTAACGAAACGAGCCTCCCGTGCTGGAACATGAGAGGCTCTCGAAACGAACTCTTTCGCTCGCTTCGTGGGTTATCGCAGATCAGCGACGAAACGGCTCTCGGCGCTGCGAAGAGGTCGCAGTCAGTGGCTCAGCTTCAGAGGCCTCAAATGCAAACGGAGCTGTTTCGACCGTTGTGCTGATTTTGCTCCCGTGTTTGCCGTCCCGCGTAACTTGCGCTGCGACTTGGCGCGGATGCCGGCTTCACGCATCACCTTCGCACCGTCTTCTCGTTGATCGCTTCGCCGCGAGCACGCAACTCCCGATGCACACTCGGCAAGCCATAACTCGCGTGATAACCGACGTGGAACTCGCGAATCTGTGCCGTCAACGACGCGTAACGCTTCGCCCGCTCGCTCACCGGACGACGACGCCAGTGGTAGTAACCGCTGCGAGACACCGCCAACACACGACACTGAATCGCGATCGGCCAGGCTACTCGATGATCGTCAATGAAAGCGTCTCTCATCGCTGCTCCTTCGCGAAGAAGACCGTCGCTGTTTTTAAGATCTCACGCTCCCTCCGCAGTCGCTCGACCTCGGCCCGCAGCTTGTGATTCTCTTCCTCCAAACCGCTTTGCTTCCAGGACCCGGCAAACGCCGAGTTCCCTTCCGCCGCGAATTCGTCCCACCACCTCCGCAGCAAGCCTTCGCCATCTCACCAACGCTCCGGCTGCCTCGACAACCGAACGGAACCCATTTTGAACTCGCGGGTAAACTTCCGTCACTGACGCATACTCCTCGCTCCTCCGCTTGCACTCGACACGCTTTTCTACACGCCCGCAAAACGGAGGGAAGTCCATGCTCGGACACTCACCAGCACATCGCTCCGAAAGCTCCATCTGAAGTCTGTTTCCATTTTCCATGAAGAAGCCATGAATTCATCCAACGAAGTGATGGAGAAGTTGCATATTGTCATTCCGCCGACTATCGTCTCGGCCGATTCGCGACTGGTCGGGCGCGTCGAGTAAACTCCTGCAATGCGGTTTGAACGCAGTTCGGTCTTTGGGCCTTTTGAGGCGAAGACGAGGGGCACTGGATTTGCAATCCTTGGGCGATGCTTTCGCCACAAACCCGAAGAAACTTTGCGAAAAATGAGCCGTTGGATTCAACATCCTGCTCTTATCTGGACCCTGCTGACGCTGTTCGGCGTGCCGAACTTGTTGGGGCAGGGTTTCCATATCGCGCTGCACCATTCACATCATCACTCGCATGCTCACGGCTCTCCGTCAACCACGGGATGTGCTCACGCGCATTCGCACGCCAAGACGGAATCGAAACCCGCGAAGAAACACGCTTGTAGTCATCATCGGCACTCGCACGCCGATACAACTTTAGACCAACGTGACGCGAAGTCGCCGGCGCTATCGCTGACTGACGCCACATTGGGCCACGATCCTCACAACTGCGCCGCGTGCCAGTATTACTCGACCGCGCAAGCTTTGGTGAAGCCGGTCGATTGCGCGGTCTCTCAGACGATGGTGAGTTCGCTCATCGCCTCATCGCCAGCCGCCGTCTTCTGTGAGCGGTACTTGGCCAGCTCGCCGCGCGGCCCCCCCGTGGCTTGAGCATTTGCTCGCTTCTTTCGCCGAAATGTTTCGTTGTGTTTGTTTCGGCGAGCCCCTTGGTGTCCCTCTCGCGCAGAGAGTGTGTCGCGAGGTCGAGCTGATGCGCACAACACATCGTCTAGCCGGATGGCGTTAGCCCCGGACCTGCGACGTTTCAGTCCGGTGCCTGACGGTATCCGGCTCGCCTGGGGCTGATTTTTCATCGCGTACTCCGTCGCGTGTTCGGGGCCGGTAACCAAGGTCCGACCAGTCCTTAACTGGTTCCCAGCGCGACGGGGCTTTTCCGAGTCACTGCGCTCATCGTGTTTTCGTTCACTCGTTCGTTTTTGGAGCAGGATCGTCATGTTACGTCGCAGAGGTTTTACACTCATCGAGTTGCTCGTCGTGATCGCGGTCATCGCGATACTGATCGCGATGCTGTTGCCGGCGGTACAGCAAGCCCGCGAGGCCGCGCGGCGAGCGCAATGCCAAAACAATCTCAAGCAGATTGGCCTGGCGATGCACAACTACCATGACACCAACCAGTCCTTCCCACAGGGGTGGATTGGAGTCACATCCAATCAGTCAGACGTCAATGGCATCAACGGCTGGGGCTGGGCGAGCAAGCTGCTTTATCAGATGGACCAGAAGCCGTTGTATCAGCAAATCGACTTCAAGCGGGGGATCACCGATCCGGCGAACGCGTCCATCTTGACCAAAGTTTTGCCCGCGTTTCGTTGTCCCTCCGATCCTTCGGAAGACTTATGGGTCCTGAAAGACGACATGGGCAATCCGGTGGCGACATTGCCGACAGCAAACTACGCCGGTTGTTTCGGGTCGGGCTTGCTCGACGATTGTGAGACGGCTCCACTGGGGATGTCTTGTATTGGCGACGGAGTCTTGATGCACAATCGGGCGATCAAATTGCGCGATATCACTGACGGCACCAGCACGACGTTGATGGTCGGAGAGCACAAGACGCGAGTAGACCTGGGCTGGCATTCGACGTGGACGGGAGTCGTCGCTGGAGGCGAGGAACCGTATCAACGCATCCTGGGTGTGACAGACCATGCGCCCAACAGCCCAGCCAATCACATCGACGATTTCGCCAGCCACCACGCCACCGGCTCGTTCTTTTTGATGGGTGATGGCCGCATTCGGCTGATTACCTCGAACATCGACGAGAGCGTCTACAGATCACTGGCGACCCGTTCTAGGAGAGAGGTCGTGGGTGAGTTCTAGCGTCCTGATTGCCGGATCTGGTTGAGGCGTGAGACACACCCCCGTGGGCTGTGGCGCCCAGGCGGAGGAGCTTCTCATGAGTTGGGATTTCGTTGGCCGTGCCATGATTTGTGGCGCAGACAAGACAGGAGACTGTGCGATGTCAATTTGGGCGAAGCTGTTTCACGCGGCGAATCATGATTTTTGTCCGTCGGCGAATCGTTGGGTTTATTGGATGAAGCATCCGGCGGCGGCGATTGTGTTCGCGGCGGTGGTCGCATGCGCGGCGGGAATCTTCATCAATCCCGTGGCGTTCGTGCCGGGCGGCGCGTTGGTGGCGACGTTGGTGCTGGGCTACTTCTGGCCGAGATTCGCGATGCTCGGCATGTCGGCCCGCATGTCGTTTGGCCGCAATCGAGCGGATGAAAGCGAAGCGGTCACGGTGCATCTGACGGTCGTGAATCGCTGGCCGTTTCCGGTGTGGGGGCTGATGCTCGAAGGTGGTTTTCAATCGGCCGATGACGCCGTGCCTGATGTTGCATTGGCGTTGGCTCGTGTCGGAGCGTGGTCCACTTCGGAGTTCAGTTGGGAATTCGTCGCCGATTGTCGCGGCGAGTATCCGCTTCGCACGCCGAGTCTTGTCACGGGATTTCCGTTCGGCTTGAAGAAGGCGGGGCGCGAAGTTGAGGTCGCCTCGAAGCTGCTCGTGCGGCCGAGAACATTTGAGATCGAAGAGTTGTTCGACGCGGCGGAGACTCGACCGAACGATGACCACTGGTCGGATCATCGCGTTGGTGAGTGCGGCGACATGCTGGGGACTCGACCGTTCCGGCCGGGCGATTCGCTGCGGCGAGTGCATTGGGCGCAGACGGCGCGGTATGACCGCCTGGTCGTGTGCGAGCGGCAAGCATCGACGTCGTCTTCGTTGGAAGTCGATCTCGACTCTGATCCGGCGGCGCACTGCGGGTTTGGCCGCGACAGTTCTTGGGAGTGGTCGATCCGCATCGCGGCCAGCTTGTGCCGAGCCTATCACCGGCAGAACGCGCGAGTGGTCTGTCATGTCGGCCGTGAAGAAATCGTCGTGACGCAGGGAGCCGCTGGCTTCGAGCGGTTCTTGGATTATCTCGCTCGCTTGCCGAAACACGGTGTTGCGGCGGCGGCGGAGCGAGCTCGCGTTCGCACGCCGCGTCGCCATTCGGAGGGATTGCGGATAGCTGTCACGACAGACCTGGGGCTGGTTCGGCACGAGTCGGCTTGGGTCTCGCGATTGGAGCGTCGAGCGGTCGTGTTGAGGGCGGCAGCGTTCGGAGAGCACGTGGTTTCAGAGAAGCAGATCGCGGCTCGCGAAGACGGAACGCTCGGTTGCGAGTGTCCGCCGGAGCGAGCGCAGTCCTCAGCGGGACACATCTTCATCGACGATTTCCGTAACTTGTCGAACCAATTTGGAGCACGCTGGCGGCGCGTCTGCCGCGCGGCGTGACTTTGGAGTGCGGCGATTCATCGCCGCCTTCACTTCGCGGCGGAGTCGCCTTCATTTCGAGACTTATGCGATGTTTGAAGATCAAACAGCGGCTCCGCCGCAAGCCAAAACGGTGATGAATCACCGCACTCCAAAGGGGCGGCGATATCGCTATAGGCCGAGGCTGAATGCCGCGGGCGACTGGCGTTTGGGCGAGCGATTGCCGCTGGTGTTGGCATTGTTGTCGTCGCTGGCGTTGCTGGTGGCGAAGCGGGGAGTGGAATGGTCGCGAGATCGAATCGCGGTCGTGTGGTTGATCGAAGTGGCCGTCGTGACACTGGCTCACCTGTGGATCGCCAAGACTTCCGAGCGGCGCGAGCGGTGGCTGAAGCTGGCATTTCCGGTGGTGGGTATCGGGATGCTGGGGCCGGTGTTGCTTGATCCGCTGACACGCTCAGTTCTCAGTCGCGGGCAAGCACTGGATGGGTTGTTGCTGAGCGGGTTGGGCAACGCGGTCCTGGGGCTGGCGATCTTCGCGTCTCACTCGGCCGTGCGGCGGTTGTGCTGTGTGGGATCATTATTTCTGACGGTGTTCTCGTGCTGCTTGTCGAGCGATCCGTTCGTGCTGGGTTTGGTCGTGGTGTATGCGGTGCTGGGTGTGTGGTGGCTAATGGGTTCGTATTGGGAAGGTCTTCGTGGCAAGCTGGCGACGGAATCGCAAGAGTCGTTGCCGCGTCGCTGGTTGTTTGGTTTGCCGGCACTGGTCGTCGCGGTTTTGTTGCTGATCCCGTGGAGCGGTCGCGAATCGTTGCTGACGCTGAGGGGCTTCGTGCCGAGTTCCGGCGGGACAGGGGACTTTGACGAGTTCGCTCGGTCGGGCGTCAACGACGGCGACTTGCTGGTCGGAGCGAAGGACAACGCGCGGTCGTTTGGGACGGTCGAGAGCGAAGTTTTCATGGACTCGGAACAGCCGAGCCTCTACGACGTTTTCAACGACTCCTACGGCGAGCCAGTGAAGACCAAGAAGCAAGAGCGAGCCGTCGCGCTCCCCGCCGACTTGATGCGTGAAGCCGAGCAACGAATGGCGGAAAGTCGCACAGTCGGGCGTGAGTTCTCAACTGTTCGGCAACCGAAGGCCGCGAAAGAAAAGCCGGTCGTGGCGGATCTCGACGGGCGAGCGTTGTTCCACGTTCAAGGCCGCACGCCACTGCATCTCCGCTTGGAGTTGTACGACCTGTTCGATGGAGACAAGTGGCTGCCGATGCCAGACGAAAAGCATTCCGCACCGCTGCAATTGCGGATGATCGGCAACAAACCCTGGATCGACTTCAAACAGAGCACCATTACGGATGTCTTCGCCGCAGAGGAATCTCACGCCTTGAAGATTCATCGCCTCGACACGAATCGCCTGCCGTTGCCCGTGGCCACGACGCGCATCCACATCGACCGCATCGACCGGCCTGACTACTTCGCAATCACGCAACCGACCATCGTCCGACTCATCCACGAGCAACTCCCTCCGCAACTGGTGCTGCACGTTGTCTCTCAACCGCAAGATGAGTCGCAGTTTCGATTGCTCCTCAAAGGGCCGACTCCAAACCTCAACTCGCGATTGTTGGCGGTTCCTGTAATCACGCGCGAACCGCGTGTGGCGACATTGGCAACGCTGGCGAAAGAATGGACGGCCAACGCCGCGCCGGGTTGGCCGCAGATCAAGGCGGTTGTCGCTCGTCTGCGAGACGACTACGTCTTGGACAATACGGCGGTCGTTCCCGCCGAGGAAGCTGATCCAGTCAGCCACTTCTTGTTCGAGTCGCGACGCGGGCCGGATTATTTGTTCGCGACTTCGGCCACATTGCTGCTGCGGTCGCTCGGCTATTCGACGCGCATGGTGAGCGGCTTCTATGCGAACCCGGCGAACTACGACGTGCGCCGTCAGCACACGGCGGTCTTTCCCGAAGACGTGCATTTCTGGCCGGAGGTCTATCTTGGCGCGGCGACCTGGGTGACGGTCGAGCCGACTCCCGGCTTTGAAGTGCTCGGCCCACCGCCGCCGTGGTGGCAAATCGCGTGGTCGGCGGTCGTCGCGTGCGTCGCATTTGTCGTGCGACATGCGGTCGTCTGTTCGATCATCGTTATCGCGACAACTCTGACGTTGATCTTCCGCCACCGTTTGGCCGAGCGACTGGCGTCCTTGGTTTGGTGGCTCAGTTCACGTCGCGAGTCTCGGCAGTTGGTGCTCAACACGGCGCGGTTGTTGGAGCGTCGCGGTCAACTCGCGGGACTTGAACGTCCGCGACATTGCACGCCGGCTCGCTGGTTGCGGCATCTCAATCCACGCTCGTCGGATTTGGTGATTCTCGCGCGGCTGGTCGAGTGGGCCGAGTTCGCACCAACTTCGAATCCACTGCCACGCGATGCTCAACCGGCGGACTTGTGCCGTCACGTGATTCAAAGATGGACCGTCCGACAACTCATGCAGGAGACATCGTCATGTCCCGTGCATGGCTAACGTCGTTTAACCCCTACGCCATCGGCGTGGGCATCTTCGTGGTCGATGACACTTCGCGCGCACGCCGATGGCGTTGCGGTTAAACGAGAAAATGAGGAATCCCAATGACAGCTCTGATCGACGAACCACAAACTTCCGCAGCCCAGACATCCGATGATGCTTGGTCGTTCGATGAACATCTCGATGCGGTTGAGGCGCTGCGCCAACGGCTAAATGCCGTCTTGAAGGGCAAGGCGGATGTCATTGAGCAGGTCTTAATTTGCCTGCTGTCGCGCGGGCACTTGCTGGTCGAGGATCGGCCGGGCTTAGGCAAGACGACGCTCGCGAAGGCTCTGGCCGAAGGGATCGGCGGGCGGTTCGCTCGCATTCAATGCACGCCCGATTTGCTGCCGAGCGACATCACTGGCTTCAACCTGTTCAATCAGAAGACACGCGAGTTTGAATTCCGCAACGGACCGGTCTTCTCGGACATCCTGCTGGCTGACGAAATCAATCGCGCCACGCCGCGCACACAGAGCGCGTTGTTGGAAGCGATGGCCGAACGGCAAGTGACCGTCGATGCCTTGCGGTACCCGCTCAGCGAAGAGTTCTTCGTGATCGCGACACAGAACCCGCATGACCAACATGGCACATATCCTCTGCCTGAAGCGCAGCTTGACCGCTTCGCGATGAAGCTGAGCGTCGGCTATCCGGGTGACGAGCACGAATTGGCGATGCTCTCCCAAGCGGTCGCGCCCCCATCTCGCGAATCGCCACCGCCGGTGTTTGAACCGGGCCAACTTTGCGCGTTGCAACGTTTCGTCGAAACGATTGCGGTCAAAGAGACCGTCCAGACTTATCTGATCCAGTTGGCCAAAGCGACTCGCAATCACGCGGATATTTCGCTGGGTGTCAGCCCGCGTGGTCTGCTGACGTGGCAACGAGCGGCTCAAGCGTCAGCTTTTCTGCAACGTCGAATGTTTGTCACTCCCGATGACGTGCAAGACGTTGCCGAACCAGTGCTGGTCGTGCGGCTGGCGATTGAATCCGACAACCCCAAGCCTGTGATTCGGCAAGTGATGGAGTCAGTGCCAATACCGTAGCTTGAGACTCTGTCCCGAGTAAGTCGGGGCAGAGCCCCAACCTACAACCACCTAATTTCCGCCTTAAAAGGTGACCCCGATCATGTTGCGATTCGCTGTTCTCGTGCCGTTCATTCTGCTGCCGCTGCTCCTTTCGGGCTGCTCCAAAACGCAGGCGGAAGCCGAGCACGAGCATCACCACGCACACGGTCCACGCCCCCACTTTGAAGGGGTCGTCAAAAGAGTCCGAAAGCAATATCGCTGGGCAATTCAAGCGGCTTCACGCGACGACGTGAAACACTTTCAGCACGAGTTGGAGCACTTCCACGAGAGCGTTGAGTTGCTGCCGGAACTGGCCGCCGAGACTGATCTCCGCAAAGCGGATTGGGACCGCGTGAATGCCGCGTCGAAAGTGCTTGCTGCTGAGTCTGCTCGCCTCGGTCAGACAAAAGCTCAGCCATCGGATGCTGCGCAAGCGG
>CAIJTL010000463.1 GCA_903823545.1 uncultured Planctomycetaceae bacterium | reverse complement strand
GTCCGAATTCGCCAATTGCTAAATCGCCTCGGCGAAAGTTTACAGTGAGATAACGGAGACCCTTAATCATGACACGTCATCCCAAACTTTCTGAATCATTGCGACTCCGTCGCGGACGTCTCTTGGGGCGAGCCACTCGGCGTGCGTTGGGGTTGTCGGTCACTGGCAAGCGACTCGTGCGACGAGCGCAAACATCGCGGCGCGGGAGCACGTTGTTAGTGGTGGTGGCACTGCTTGGCATGTTGTCGCTGCTGGGGTTGCTGTTCTTCACCTTTGCCACTCAAGAGCAGGCCAACGCCACCTTCTTCGCCGAAGCGGCCAAGCGGATTGATGCGCCCGGTGATGACATTGATGCCATCTTTGAAGAGGCCATCAAACAGTTGGCCCTCGGAGCGGACAACACGAAACAGAACAGCGTGTTGTCGTACCAGCACTCGCTGATCGGGACGATGTTTGGCAAAGACCTGCAACCGTTCTCTGGCACGGCGAGCAACTTCACTTACGTGAATAACGGTGCTGGTCGCATGATGGAATTGGTCGTTGATCAGAACGGCGATGGAGTCATTGATTTCGACAGTATGACCAACGCCTCGACGACTCAGCCGGGTAATTACTTATTGAATCCGCTGGAGCCGAATGGCTCTGCTGCTGCTCAGCCCGATTTGCGACAACGACCGTTCGCACTGCTCCCCGCTCCCGATGTCGATTACACGTATCCCGACATCGCCAATATGTTCCTGGCTCAGAAGACCTTTGTTTGGGATCCGAGTACCGGCACACGCAAGCTGGTTCTCAAACCCTCGTTCCATCGGCCCGAACTGCTCCGTGATAACATGGGACAGCCGATCGGAGATTGGGCGACAAAGATCGCGACTCCCGCCGATACAACCAAGCCGTTTTCTACACGCGGACGATTGCTGCGACCGCATCCCGAACATCTCTATGTTTGGCGACCAACCCAAAATACGTCGCTCACTCCGGAACGTCGTTTCTTAGATGACTACAACCCGACTGACGCGGGAGTCATCGCAGGGCTTTCGTGTCAGCGTGGTTTCCCTTTCCACAAGGTGCCACCGCTACCGGCAGCGGTTCCAGCGGTTCCCGCTCAACGCTTGCAAGGTGTTTGGAGCCAAACCACGTTTGGCGTCGCCACGCCCAATTATGAGTACGACGTCGATAACGACGAAGGTGGCACGGGAAATCCCGAAGGGATTTGGTTGGACTTGGATCTGGGGATTCTCGTCCGGCCTTCGGACAACAAAACCTATGTGCCAATGATTTCGTTTACGGCTTATGACCTCGACTCGCTGATCAACTTGAATACGAGCGGTAATCTGTCGGGCGAGGATATCACCAAGGCCAATCCGACGGTGAACTTTGGAACGACGAGCGATATCACTCGTTCGGCAATGGGTCTGGGACCGAACGAAGTCAATCCGTCACACGCTTTAGACGCAGTGCCGGGCCCCGTGCTTGTTCCTGGTGTGGATGTCGCGGCTACCAGTCTGACAGATCACAACAGCTACTTCGGTCACCTTCCGACCACACAGCGAGAACTGGCCAATATGGAATTGTGGTGGATGCTGACGGGACGTGTGGAATACACGACTCCGAACAAGATCACCGCTGGCCGACATGGTGAGGCGAATCGTCTGTGGAACGTGCTCAGCGTTGCCGCCGGTGGTCCGGCGATCGGCGTCAACGTCACACAGAGCGACCTCTTCCCATTCGCGGGCTACACCTACGCCGATGAGGCCAACAAGAAGGGTGGAGATGACAACCGCGACGAAAACGAAGGCCGCGAAAGCTGGCTGGGACTTTCGGCAGTCGGCCAAACTCAACCGTTCGTGCATCCTTTGTTGCTGCAAGGTCGCGGACGATTTTGGGGGACTGCCGGTAACTTCAAGAACCTGCGCATGGTCGATGGCGGCTTGATCGGTAACCCGATTCGCTTCTTAGGCTATGACGGAGCCGGAGTTGGTGCCGAGCCAAACACGGGCAACGCGAACGCCCTGTGGTACAACACCGGGCTGACGACCAATCCGATGGTGAATACGTTGATCGGAGCGAACTACAAGAACCAGAACGCCAGCTTGGGGGTCAATGAGCGCCTCGTGCATGACGAACTGGAAACCTCGCTGGAACCGAAGTATTCGCAGCGTCCTTACGACGAAACGTTTGAAGCCATCGAGTCGCTTTGGCTGCAAATGGGGAACGGTGATCGGACTCGTTCCGGGATCGAATCGCGTCTCAGCAAGTTGATGCCAGGAAACTTTCAAGGAAGTTCAACGGCCACTTATCAGTTCGAGATCAGCCAACGATTCACTACGGAAAGTTGGGATCTGAAGGCTCCTGGAATGCCCCGATTGATTGGTGGCGTGGGAGCTGATGGAGGTGCGGGAATTGCCCAAGTCGATGACAATGGCAATGGTGTCGTTGATGAACCGGAAGAACTCGGTTGGCCCGGCTCGGACGATGATCGCGCTTGGGAATACAACGTCGATTTCGATGGCGATGGAAACCTGGAGTTTCCACCGCAATTCAATCCGACGACCAACCGGCGGCCGCAGGTCTTTGATACGACATCGCCCAACTATCGCCCGGAAAATGCCTTTGGCCCACAAGACCCGTTCCGTCCACAACTCCGTCGGTTGCTTTCGGCAGAATACGGCGACACGAAAGAGATTCGCCGTCCGACTCGGCTGAGTATCAACGAGTTCCTGGACGTCGAACGACGTCAAGGAGTCCCGGGCAATGACTACACCAGCCCGCTGCAATACCGAGCGTTAACGCCTCACTCCGTCATTGATTCGGCGAACCCTTTGCCAAACACAACGGTGGCGACCGCCAATGGGCCGTTCCAACCGACCTACAACTTGCCAGCATACCCACCGACTACGGAAGAGCAAAAAGAATACTGGGCACGTCGTGATCGCCAGCAAATGGCGAGAGACATCTATGTGCTGCTCTACACGTTCTGTGGCGGAGACAACACCGTCAACGTCACAACGACGGCAGGTAACACCGCCTATCCAATTTCCGGGAATCAAAATATCCGCCGCCAGATGGCTCAGTTCGCGGTCAATATGGTTGATGCGCTCGATCGCGATAACTGCATCACGATGTTCGAGTACGACCGAGATCTTTCTAATGGCTGGGACCTGGATGACGACATCGCGACTGACGAAGGTGGCGATCGCGCTTTCGTCTTCGGCGTTGAAGCGGCTGAATTGACCATCAGCGAAGTGATTTGGTTGCGACAAGAACAACACACGTCCGACATCACAGAGACTCCGTACAACGAGACCACCGGTGACTCCAACTTCGTGCAGATCGAATTGCGTTCGCTAGCAGGAAGCTACGACAGCGGAGCCAGCGCCTTTCGAGTTCCTTTGGCAACACCTGCATCGACTGTGGCCAATCGCGGCCTGTGGCGCATCTTGCGAGATGACAACACCAACACTTTGTACGACTCCGCCACAGAGAATGCGTTCGAGCTGTTAGCCGGTGTTGGCGGGACCGTGGCCCCTGGCGACAAGATGACGCCCGGCTCGTTATTCACAATCGCCACGTCTGATGCACCGATCGGTGGGTCGGCCGCTCTGTATATTGACTCCAGCGGAGCAACCTCCGACTTTGAATTGGTGGCTCCGAACAAAGGCCCGACGTTCCTCTACACCGGCGCTCCGATCACCGCAGCCCAAGTGGCTCCTGATTTGGACATGCAACACTCGTCACACTCAGGACGCTTCGTGTTGGCGCAGGGAACACCGGGCGATTTTCTCAGCAAGAACCCTTCGCCTTATCAGCCCATTGCCGGCGGCAACACGACCACCATCGCCTTGCAGCGGCGTTTGAACCCCTATCGTCCACAGCTATCGCTCCTTCAAAACCCGTATGTGACCGTGGATGAATTCCGGGACGTCACACGACGAGAGCTGCGGTTCCAAGGTGGTGCAATGATGATGAATCCCAGGCCGGTGGCTTCGCAAGCGGATGCCGCCAGTCGCCTGAGTATGGCTCCCATGTTCGATACTCCGACGATTGCCTCACTAGAACGTCGGCAGCCATTGAATGGTAATACGCCTGGCGATAGCGGGGTCCCTACCGTTGGGCCTTCGCCGCATCGGAATACTTTGAGT
>CAIJTL010000462.1 GCA_903823545.1 uncultured Planctomycetaceae bacterium | reverse complement strand
ATGAAGACTTGAGCAAGTTCATCTTGTAATGTGGTCGTCGTGGTTATTTGCGCGACTGACGGAACGTAGGTGGCTGATTGGAACAATGTGGGTCTCTCGTCGTTCACTGAGCTAGATCCTATTGTTGCACACAGCAACGATTGCTGCGGTAGCCTGCTGCCAGTCCGCGAGCGATACAAGCAGTGTGCCATTTACCTCCCAGTCGCACTGACCGCACTTGTCGGACGATGCTGTCAGCAGATTGACAGTCAGCAGCACTCCACCGGTCGTATCGGGTTCAGCTTGCAATACGACCGACTCAATGTACGACTTGTATTCCCAGCGTCCCCACGGCGCGCGAGTTCCGGTAGCAGCGTCAGTGAAAAAGTCGGATAGGGCGTCAGCGTCTAGCGCAGCCGATGTATGCGCTACCAAACCGCCACCCGATAGTGTCGCCCAAAGCTCGCTGCTATCGATGGCGAGTACAAGCAACAGACCATCAACCTGCTTAACTTCTACGGTAAACACACCGCCTCCAGTCTGTGATTCGACAACCTGAAAGCATCAATACAGCAGAGTTGTTCTACGACTTCTCCCATGACTCCGGCACTGCGAACAAATCCGCCACGCTGATGCGGAACTCTGGCAGGATCGAAAGGCCGGAGGCTTTGTGCTGCCAAGCAAGGCTTCCGCACAGAGCTTCGTCTTCTCGAACAGTCTTGTTCGGATAGCCGGGACGGATGATGTGGACCACTTTGTCAATCGGATCGACGAACCACATCACCGCGATTCCGGCCAGCGTGTAATCGTGAATGCGATCATTGAGCGTTCGGCGTCGATCGTTCGATGACAACAACTCAATCACCAACGCGGGACGATTTTCTGTGATGGTCTGATCGGATTCGCCAAACATCTCTCCGCCGAGGAAATAGCTCACGGCAGGAAATCGAACCGTGTCTGGATTGCGTCCGACGACCAGACCAAGATCGAAGCAGGGATAACCTTCAGTGTTTCGATTCATGTACTCCGCAAGAACCTTCGACAAGTTCAACACGACGATTCGGTGATCTTCTTCAGGCGGTGACAAAGTCTCGACGCGTCCCCGAATCAACTCCACCCACTGCCCACCATCCGGCAGATCGTAAAGCGAATCGAGAAACGTTTCGGCAGTGAGCAATGCGGTATCAATCATGGGACGAACCAGTAAGCAAGTTGATTGAGTTTGTGGCGCACGCGGCTCGCGTGCGATCTGTTGTGCCACATTGTCACGATATCTTCGCCCGAAGAAAGCGACGAGTTGCCGAAGAGAGTTCAGACGTGAGCAGAGAGATTGGCAGGAGAATGAAGACAGAAAGAAGAATGGAACGATTGCGACAACAACTCTGTCCAATCTGGCCATGAAACGAACAGCGCGCCTCAAACATGTAGGACGGGCACTCTTGCCCGTCGCTTTACGGTGACTCGACGGGCAAGAGTGCCCGCCCTACGGATTTGCGGGACAGTGCCTAGCTCGACTACAGCCATTCGGCATCGCCTGTTATCCTGACTGCGACGTCCCACATCATCCCTTAATTTGAACGAAACGCTCATGCTTCCGACATGTCCTGGGTGCAAACAATCGGTGCTCGACGATGACGCCGAGTTTTGTCCGTTTTGTGGTGCTTCGATGAAGGGCGGGAAGCCCGGTAAGGCACCGCCACCGAAGCCAGCTTCGAAACCGGCGGCCCCCAAAGCGAGTTCTTCAGCCGCCGCACCAGCAACTCCGGCTCCGGCCAACAAACCGATCAAAGCGGCTGCGAAATCCGGATCGGCTGACGCACCGAAGGCCAGCAGCGATGACGACGATCCGTTTGGAGTCGGTGCGGCATCGGCCAGTCGAGCGATCGCATTGTCCCCGCGACCCGCGAAGGGAAAGACAACTCGGCTAGTCTGTCCGATGTGCGAGACTCAAGGCTTTGCCGGTCCAGATACCGCTGGCAAAGAGGTGAAGTGCTGCAACGAGAAATGCCCGCTACCGATCTTCACCTCTCCGAAAGCGGAAGGTGCGGCGAATGCTTCACCAATGCCACAAGCGGCACCAGAAGTGAAGAAATCGAACGGCGTCATGATCATGGCTGCCGTCAGCATGGTGGCTGTCGCGGCTGGAAGCGTTTGGTTCTTCGTACTCAATGATCCCGCTGCAAACATCAAACCCGCGCCGCTACCACCTCCCACACCGAACAATGTCGCTCCGATCGACGTCGCTAAGGTTGATCCGGCGGCTGAAGAAAAAGAGAAGGCCAACACGAAGGTCGAAAAGCCGGCCAAAGAACGAGCCGCCGAATTGCGAGCACAGATCCTGCCGATGATGGTCGATGTCTCGCGCGTCTCCGAAAACAACCGCAGCAAACATTACTGCCGACGTTTAACCGCTGAAGCCTGCGTGGAAGCGGGAGACCTGAAGCTCGCGAAAGAGAACATCGAACAACTCGTGAAATTGGAGCCGAAGCAACTTCGATTTCACCGAGAGATCCCGCTCGCGCAGATTTCGTGGCAAGAGTTGGCCGCCGGAAACGGAGAAGCTGCCAAGGCCGCACTCAATGAGGCGGCAACGGCCGTCAGCGAACTCCCCGATTTTGGTCGGTTTACGTTTGAGGTAACGACTGATCTGGCCGCGTTGCAGTTCGCTCAAGGACAGACCGAAGAGGCTCAAAGCCTGATGCAGAAGAACTCGCTGCCGGCTGGCTCAAGCGGAACGTTGTCAGCCGTGTTGCGACGAGCTCACTTGTTGCAAACATTTAACCTTGATGAGGCCGCTTCATCACTTCCGGTAATTCCGTGGAAGTCTCCGCAATGGGTCGTCACGACCACGACGTTGGTTCTTCGAGGTCATGCCGATAAGGCATTGGCTTGGGCAAAACTCGCCCCGGATGCTGAAACGCGAGCCGACTGTTTCGCCGCTTGGGGTGACGCGCTCGTCGCCGCACCGAAGTCAAACGCGAAAGAGAACGACGATCAGATCACGGCGGCTGTTCGTGATGAGTCTCCTTCGTTGCAGGCTCGCGTTTGGGCCCGCACCGCAACAGCGAGAGCCGCAGCGAAGCAAAAAGAAGCTGCGGTACGAGCCGTTTCATTAGCGGCCACTGCCCTCAAGTCGATCTCGGTTCCCGCCAACTTTGTGTTGCCGGACATGAAGCAAATGATGAAGCTCGAATTGCCAGATGCTTTGCAACCACGCTTGAACGCGATCGCCGCTGTTGAAGTCGTCCGTGCTCAAGCGACTCTCGGTCAAACGGAGGCGGCCGGTCAAACGCTGACCGACGCACTTCAATATCTGCGAGGTCACGCCCCTTCCACGGCGGCGGCTCAAAGTCGCTTCGATGCGATTGCCAACGATGCGAATGAAATCAAAGCGCAGCTCAAGAAGGCTCTGGACCTGAAGACCGAAGATCAAGTTCGCCAAGCGCTCAATCAATATCGAGCCAAGTGTCGGCTTGCGCTCGACGGTGCAATCTCTCGCTTCACTTTGCAAACAGAGATTCTGAAGTCTGCGGTGGAGTGGTCTCTCGTCGAAGCGGTTTGGTCCGAAGCAACAGCGAACTCCGCTGAGGCGACTCCTGAAGAGACTCGCGAAGACTTCTTGAAGACCAACTTGTCCGTTCGCTTAGGTCGCCGCTTGCGAGCGGCTGGACAAGACAACCAAGCGAGATTGTGCGAGACAGCCGCGACAAATGGTGACTTCAGTGATGCTCGCGAGGCGATCGAACGCGAGACCGCTGAATCGTGGAGCAAAGGGGATGTCGCTGCTGTTGCCCGTCGATTGGGGAGCTATCAGCCAGCGAAAGGAGATGGGCAGAAAACGTCAACGGAAGACACCGACTGGCCGCTACTCTGGGCGATGCGTCTCTTGAGCCGACAAGAGCCTCCATCCAAATCGGACAAGTCTTTTGAATTCGTCGCCGCCTTCACCGACAGAATCTGGCGAGAAGAGGGCTATGAGTTGGCTGCTTCGCTCGCCACTCGCGACATCAATGCAGTGGAGCCTCTCTGGAAAAAGTACCGTTCCAGCGGACTCTCTCCGACCGAAAAAATCGCCATCTTCCGTGGCCTGTGTAGCGGCTTGTCGGCGATCAAGTAGGTCATGCGGAGAAAACGCTGTGACCCAACGGTCAAATCGTCGTCTTGAGTTCGCCTAATCCTGCATTGAAATCCACCAGAATGTCGTTGGCCGATTGGAAGAACCGATCGAGTTCAGAACTTCCTGTGAGGCTGTCGGCTGCGGATGAGTCGTTCGTAATCGTCGAGCTGTTGAGCTTGATCGATCCGTTGAGGCCACCGCCATTGGTCAGATTGGCAACTCTCGTGGCGTAGCTGTTTCCGCTGGTCCATTCGTTACGGATCGCGGCCAGCGACGCGACGTTCGTGCTGAGCGAGCTGTTGCCGCCGATGAGGATGTCGTCTTCGGAGGCACCGTTGAGCGTGTCGGCTCCGGCGCTGCCGATGAGGATGTCGCGCCCCGCTCCGCCGTTGAGGATGTCGTTCTTTGTTCCGCCAATCAGCACGTCGTCACCGTTACCACCGTTGAGCGTGACCGAGCCAGCGCTGAAGCCGTTCGCTCGGAGCATGTTGTTGGAATCGCCACCGGTGAGGTTCGCCTTTTCGATCGCGCTGAGCGTGAGCGTTCCGAAGCCGGTCGCGATGAGCGACGTGTTGGTCAGCGTCATGTCGGCATCGTGCGTCACGAACAGTGTGTCGGTCCCGCTACCCCCGTTGAGGGTGGCTGTTCCGAGCCAGTGACCGACGGTGATCGAGTTATTTGATGAGCCACCGGTGAGAGTGGCTTTCGTCAAACCGGTCAGCAACAGATTCAAACCATCGCTCGCTTGCAGAGATGAAGCGAGCAACGTGAGGTTGGCGTTCTTGCTGATGACGACGGTATCGCCCGCACTGCCACCGCCAACAA
Organism: uncultured Planctomycetaceae bacterium; assembly: GCA_903823545.1. GTDB lineage: Bacteria > Planctomycetota > Planctomycetia > Planctomycetales > Planctomycetaceae > SXKJ01. Next base: position 10,214 of record CAIJTL010000462.1, on the reverse strand, counting down.
GACTGCCGGTGCCAGTCCAACTGCTGACGGTGAATGTGTTCGCACTCGCTCCGCCGGTGAGGTTTGCGATTTGCAGATTCGACAGCACATCGGTGCCGACTCCAGTCAGCGAAGTATTCGTCAGCACGAAGTTGGCGTTCGCCGATTCGCTCAACGTGTTCGAACTGCTGCCGCCGTTGAGCGAATCGTTGCCGAGCTTGCCGCTGAGTGTGTCGTCACCCGCTCCGCCGTTGAGCGTGTCGGCACCGCCAGCACCAACCAGCACGTCGTTGCCGTCGCCGCCAAGTTGCAACATCGGCCGAGCCGTCAAGCTCGATGTGATGACGCTCACGGTGTCATCACCCGCTTGAGTCCGCAAACGAAACGAGGCGGTCGAACCGTAGGCGATTGAGTAGCTCACATTCAGCGAACCACTCAGAGCGATCGTCACGTTGCCAGACGAGGTCGTCGGATACGTCAGCGTGACGGTGTCATTTGCTGCTCCGCCATGAATGAGAATCGTGGTCGTCGTCGAGTACGCACCGACGAACGAGACGGTGTTGTCCTCGTGAAGCGGATCGCTGTCTGCTTCAGTAATCGAGTTTGTCGGATCGGCAACGGCGAGGATGAAATAGTCGGTCGTTGTCTCGGTCGCTCCGGCACCGGGCAACTTCACTTGTCCCGCGGCTGTGCCGATCGTGAACGTCTTCGTGTGAGTGCCGACGGTCAAGTCAGCGGCAGCGCTGATCGTGACGTTACTCAGCAGCGTGTCGGCACCGCTGAAGACCGCGTCCGCCGACTGCACGAATCGCAGGGTCAAGGGGCCTGTGATGGCGGTGTTTTGAATTTCGTAGCTCACGGTCAGCGTATTCTTGCCGTTCGCGGTGACGGAGTTCATCACGATGTCAGGGGACACGATTCCAAAGGTTGCACTCGGCACGCTCGGATCAACGGTGACGGTTCCGAGGTTCGTCGTTCTGCGGAACGCATTGCCGAAAGTTGAGACGCTTGATGCGTAACTCGAGCCGACATTCGTCGTCGGCCGCGTACGGAACGGAGCGCTCGCGTCACTGACGCCGGAAGAACTGAATTCGTACTCGCCCCAACCGTAGCCCTGATAGCCGTCGAGCACTGCCGAATGCCAACCGTAATCAAACTGAGTTTGGCTGAAAGTGTTGTCCGAGTCGTTCGTCGTCACGGCGAGCACTTGCGTCCCCAAGCTCGCGCGGTACGCAGCGAGTGCATCAGCCTTCGTCCGCCACGTTGAGCTACTGACCGTGCTCCCTTCTTGAATCTGATAACTCTCGTAGAGATAGAAGTCCGCTGCCGTCAGCCGCGTTGCGATTCCACTTGCGTTGAAGCTCGCATCGACGGCGCTCGAAAAGACGTCGTCCACAAAGAAGCCATTCGCGATCACCGGCAGACCGAGCGAGTGCGCGTAATCGACCACCGCATTCTGCCGACCGCGTGTCGTGCCGAAGTCGTAGCCGAAATCATCGAAGAAGATGCCGTCCGCTCCGAGCGACTTCCAATTGCTGATATGAGTTTCAATCTCGTTCAACGTCAGATTCTGTGTTGAGATTCCGACATCGACATAAGCGAAGAACCGCGTGTTCGCAGTCGCCGCACTCTGCATGATGAGGCCGGTGTTCGCCGAATCGGGATGCGACGGCGTTTCGAGACCGTCGCCAAGCACGACGATGTCGTAGTTGCCGAACGCTGCCGCCGCCGTCGGGATATCGCCGTTCGCGCCGTTGATGAGCGACGGATAGCTGTAATAAATCAGCAAGTTGGCCGGTGCGAGATTCGTCCGCGCGGCTTTGACGGAGACGGAGTAGTCTTCAACCTCACCGTCAGCGGCGAGCCCTGTCGGCGCGAGTCCGCCTGACGTGCTGACTCGGAATCGGGCGAACGTTGTACCGCTCAACGAGCTGCCAGGGACGGCGAACGTCAGCGAATTGTCACCGGACGTAATCGTCTTACTCGCGAAAATCTGTTCGCCGGCATCCACCCAATCGCCGTCGCGATTCCAATCGATCCACGCATCGAGCTTCGCCGTTGTTGCACTCTGCAAATTGACCGAGACGAAGCCGGACTCACCCGCTTGCAACAGCGATTGCACTTGAACGCCGTTTTCGTCGGCGACGTTTTGCGAATCGTCGCCACTTGCTGTCGCTGTCGGCAGACCGTTCGTTTCATTGTCGGGAACTCCACCGAGCGACGGCCCACCGATCTGATGACGTGCTCCGTTCTGAGCGAGCGTTGTCGGGTAGCTCGCGGCGAATCCGGATTGAGCGGCGGTCGGTGCGTCACCGAAATCCAATTGAGCCGACAGGCCAACGGCGACCGTAATCACGCCGACGCCGCTGGTGCCAAGCGAGCTTGTCGCAAGATACGTGAAGCTGATTGTCCCACGAAAGTCAGTCGCCGGCGTGAAGAGGATTTTGTCATCCGACACATCGTTCGGCGTGCCGTTGTCCTGAACGACCGCTGTTCCCGACGAGGGTGGCGACGCGATCGACAACGCCGACCAACTCGATGTGGGGCTGACGTCGTTCGTGAGCACGCTGCTGCTTGTGGCGGTATTCATCGCTGTAGCGAGAAAGTCTGCCGTCGTCGAAACCGGTTGATTGAGGGCAAAGAATTTCGCACGCACATCAACGCCGGTCGCATTCGCTCGATCGGCAACCGCAGCGACATAACCGCCGGGTGTTGAGAGCGCGGCGACATCGACTCCCGAAAAATAATTCGTCAGCACGTTGGTCGTCGTCTCTGATGTGAGCGGCTGACCGCTCGCGTTGAAAGCTCGATGGCCTAAGTCTCCCGCTGACGGAGGTCCGCCACCGCTGATCGTGTTCGATGGGCCGATTCGCCACGTGACGATGCGGCGATTGGCCGAGTCGATCGCGATATGCGGTTCGTTCTGTTCGCTGGCAGTTGTCGCGTTCGCAATGATCTCGCTGCCGCCGACATTCGTGGCAGAGAAGTTCCGCATCACGATCCCGCCGCCGTCACCATCTTGTCCGGTGCTCTCCCAAACGATGGTGTAGGTTCCGTTGCTGTCGAACGCGATGTCGGGCAAATCTTGATCGCTGGCAATCGTCGTGTTGACCTGAAAGACCGCCGTCGCGGCACTGCCATCGGCGTTGTATCGCCGAGCGAACACGCCGAGACCGCTGTTGTCGGTCAGCCCTTCTTTTCCGCTGTCGTTGTTCCAAACGGCCACAAAGCTGCCGTCGTCCGCCATTGCAATGCTCGTACTAGAAAAATGCCGTCCACCCGGAATGTCTTGTTCCGAGACCGTGACTGCTGTGCCGTCAGCGTTGAACTGCCGAAAGTGGACATCGTCGTCCGAGAAGTTAGATGCCCACATCACAACGTAATTGCCATTCGTCCGATTCATCGCGATAGAAGGGTTGAGTTGATTCCCGGACGTAAAAGTGTTGACGATGGTTTCGCTGCCAAGCTTCGTCCCGCTGGCGTTGAACCGTTGGAAGTAAATGTTGTCGTTTGTGTCACTTGAACCACGTCCGCTCCACGCGATGACGAAGTTACCGCTCGAATCCATCGCAACCGTTGGCTCTTCTTGATCGCCGGTTGTCGTCGTGTTGACGAGGAAGACTGCACCACTGGCAACACCGTTAACGTATCGCCGCGCGTAAACGCCGTTCCCGCTCCCGTCTTGCCCGGCGCTCGTCCAAGCGATGACGCTTTGAGTTCCTTGATTCGATGCGACCACGACATCCGTCTGATCGCCCGTTGTGAACGTGTTGACGAGTCCGTCCAACGCCGTTTGTGGAGCAATCTCCAAACTGGGCTGACCGACATGCACGACCTGCGCGTATTCTGCGATCCCACCTTTGAGATCAGAAATCGTGAACCGTACGACGTATTCGCCGGCAGCGGCCCAGGTGTGTGACGTGCTCAGCGAATTGACGACCGTCGTGCCATCACCGAAATCCCACTGAGTTAGCAGCGTGTCGTTGTCATCGTCTTGAGCCGTCCCAGTGAAGTTGACCGACTGTGCGACCGCAGGCGAATTCGATCCAGCGCTCATCGTTCCCGTCGGCGGAGCGTTATTGGAGAAGTCGCCGCGATTCACAACGATGTCGATATAATTGTTCCCCGCCTCGTCGTGTCGCAGGATCGGCGTGATGTGAAGTTGAGCGGTGGTGTCGGCGAACGAACGTCCGACCGAGATCGGCGCATCGACTCGGTCGTCTGAAAAGTCGCCGGGACGTGAGTTCGGCGTCGTGTCGATCAGCCCAATGTCGTCGCTGCCGTTGAGCGTTCGGACGGTGACGACGGCGCCGTTGTCGAGAAACGGATCGTCGGTGCGGACTCGATATTCGAGCCAGTATTCCTGGCCCGCGTTGCGTGCGATTCGCAATCCGTAAACGCGACCGGCTTGCGTGGAACCTTCGTCATTGGCGTTGAGCCGATACGTGCCGCTCGTCGTAACATCGACAACTTGCGTGTCGCTGAGCCAACCGTACTGAGCCTTCCGCATCACAAAGAAATCACCGGAAGGACTCATGCCACCGCCACCCATAATGTCGAGTCCTGTCCCTCCTTCGTTGAACGTCATTTGGTTCGCGTCTTGAATCGCGACGTTCGGGTTCGCCGGATCGAAGTAGCCGACATGCGGTGCTCCGGCGTTATGACCCAACTCGTGAGCCCACACGGTGGCGTCGATGTTGCCGTTCATCCACAAGCGCTGGCCGGGGACTTGGGCGAGTCCCGCGTAGCCGATCCGACCGCTGACGTCCGGGAAGATCACCGTGATGTGTTTGAAGTTCGCGAGGTTGTAGCCCAGTGACGTGAGTTGCGACTGCGCGGCATCATGAATCGCGTCGTTCGGATCAGCGGGAGCACCAGATGCTCCCGCGTTTTCAATTTGCGATTTTGTGAATGGCAACGTGATTGTCGTCGGCTCGATCGTCAGTTGATTGTCCGGAAACGACAACTTTCCGAACGACTGCCGCACGTGAAAGTCGTTGACGCTGCTCATGGCCGCTCGAATGTTCGCATCTGAAAATGCGGTCGCATCCAGCGCGGCATTTTGAAAGTTGGCTCGAACGACCAAATGCGATTGCGGGCCGTTATTCCGTGCGACATCCGGGTTGCTCGGCAAAAAACTGTTACCGGTCAGCAACTCGCGCGGTTCAAGCTCCATCACCTCCGACATCACCACGCCGCATTTCCGCCGAACCGCCGAAGGTTTCTTGTTCCACCAGCGAGACCAAAACGGACGACAACCAAACTTTCGCATGAGCGGCCTCTGTCGCAACGGAGAATTCTGATGTGATCGAGCAAAGAAAGGGGAGATTGACCTCGAAAACCTAACGGCTTTCAAAGCGGGCTCAGGATAAAGTTCTCCTTCAGGCGTTGGATAGCGGCAACATTCGAATTCACGGGAGATTCAGCTTCCACTTACCACATTGCCGAATTCCGCGGATGTTGAATTGCGGTGATTCATCCGCCAGAGTTCAGCTCGGCGGAATGCGACAGCATGATTTGCCGCCAATTCGTTCCGGCTCAAGCACTCGCAGGGCGCAAACGCTCGTTACTCACCAGGGATGAACACTGAATGCAGAGGAACGCTTCTGACGAAACGCCATTGATTGATTCGGAGGCCACGCCGCCGACTTCATCAGAAACGCTGATGTCCCCCTCTTTGCAGACATCTTCGCAGGTTGCGGCTCACGCTTATGAGCTGAAGTTCCTGCTTCCAGAAGAGTCAGCACGAGAACTGCAAAATTGGGCGGCAAAGAATCTGAGTGTTGATGCGTTCGCGAACTCTGAGCAAGACGCCTCGTATCAAACGACAACGCTGTATCTCGACACGCCTGCGATGGACTTGTTGCATCAAACGCAAAAGTTTCGAGGCAGAAAATATCGGCTGCGACGATACGGCCAAGAACCTTTGATTTACCTGGAAAGAAAGCGACGACGCGGCGACCGAGTGCGAAAACGTCGCACTTCGGTCCCCGACCAGGATGTCGCGCTCGTCGCCATTGGGCTAGGACGTGATGGGCAACAGGATGAATGGTTTTGCCAAAAAATCGTCAAACATCAATTACAGCCGAGTTGTTGCGTTACCTACGAGCGTGCTGCGTTCATGAAGATGGGGACCACCGGTCCAATGCGACTGACGTTCGATCGGCGAATTCGTGGTGTTCGTGCAAACGATTGGTCGGTTCTCCCTGTGTCAGACGGAGCGGATATCCTGAACGGCGAAGTTATCTGCGAATTCAAATTTCGCGAAGTGCTTCCAACGTTGTTCCAGCAAGTCATTGAAGAAATGCACCTTCAACCGGCAAGCGTTTCCAAGTACCGTCGGTTGATGCAAGTGGTGTTGAATCCGTAGGACGGGCACTCTTGCCCGTCGAAAAGTTGGTCTGCAGATGGCGGGCAGGAGTGCCCGTCCTACAAAAGGCAGGGAGGAGTCCGACATGCTTGAATGGATCAACGGCGCAGCAGAAGCTGGGACCGAGATCACAATGGGGGTCATCGGGCTCAGGCTTGCGCTCTCCGCGCTATTGGGATTGTTGGTGGCTGCTGTTTATCTCGGTTCTCAACGACGAGCGGCGGGCGAGGTCTTCCCGTTTCTGATGACGTTGGTGTTGCTCTCGATCTTGGTGGCAATGACCACATTGGTCATCGGCGACAATGTTGCTCGCGCCTTCGGATTGGTAGGTGCGTTGTCAATCGTTCGTTTTCGCACGGTCGTTGACGACACTCGCGATACGTCGTTTGTGATCTTTGCAGTCGTCGTCGGAATGGCGATCGGCGCGGGTTATGTCAGCGTTTGTGCTGTGGGTGTGCCGATCGTTGCAATGGTCGCCTTGTCGATGAATGCCGTTGGTCGAGGCTTACGGCCAGCGTCTCCGCAAGCACTGCTTGAAGTGCGCATCGGCCGCGGGATCGATCCCGACTCGCTACTGACCGAAGTCTTTCGCCGATATCTGACGTCCTACCGGCTCACCGCTGCAACAACCGCTCGGCAAGGGATCGCGTTGGATTTGCACTACGCAGTGAAACTCACTCAACCTGATGCGCCGCTGACATTGCTCAACGAATTGATGAGGCTTGAAGGTGTGCAGAACGTCGAGTTGAAAACACCATGAAGTTGGTCGCGGTCGAAGTGACGCGTTGAGCATCATTCAGACGCACTTCACTCCGACCTCGTTTCTTCGCCTCCGGAGTTCGGCCACTTCTTCTCCACTTCCACACTGATGCACGGCACTCTGCTCATGAAAACCCAAATCTCGCTGACGGCTCTTTTCGTTGTTCTTCTGACAGGGACGATTGGCTGTGCTCCCAGCTCAACGCCCAAACCATTGAAAGCAGTCTCGGATCAAGAAGCATCCGACACTTCCTCCAAAACCGCGCGCCCTCGCGATGAAAGCGATGAGTACTTTGAATCGGGTGCTGTTTCTGAACTGAAGATTGAGATCCCCGACGGCGAGATGAAGCAGCTCCGCGAGAATAACAAGGCGTATGTGCGTTGTACGATTCGTGAGAACGATGAGGTCGTCTTCAAAAGCGTCGGCATCAAATTGAAGGGGGCGGCAGGAAGTTTTCGCGAGATCGATGATCGCCCCGCGTTGACGTTGAATATGGACAAGTTTGCGAAAGGTAAAAGCAAGAAGCAGTCGTTTCACGGGCTCGATAAGTTTCATCTCAACAATTCGGTACAAGACGAAAGCTATCTGAATGAGTTGCTTTGCTCGGAACTTTTTCGATCCACCGGTATTGCGACACCACGAGTCACTCACGCACGGGTCTGGTTGAATGATCGTGATCTGGGCCTGTATGTGTTGAAGGAAGGCTTCGACAAGAAATTCCTCAAACGGCACTTCACCGATTCAACGGGGATTCTCTACGACGGTGGCTTCTTGCAAGACATCGACGTTGATTTGGAGAAAGACTCTGGTGACGGCGACGATGATCGTTCGGATCTTCATGCACTCAAAGCCGCTTGCGAAGAGCCCGATCCAGAGAAACGCTGGCCACTGATCGAAGAGCGGCTTGATGTGGACAAGTTCCTAAGCTTCGTGGCTTTGGAAATGATGACCCATCATTGGGACGGATACTCCATTAACAAGAACAACTATCGAATCTATTTTGATCCGACGACTCACAAAGCGAACTTCCTGCCACATGGCATGGACCAGATGTTCGGTGACCCGAACGCGTCGGTGCTCGATCATCCGGGGACCATCGTCGCCGCAGCAGTCATGCAAAACCCAGTATGGCGAGCGAAGTATCGGGACCGGCTGCGTGAACTCCTTCCCAAGTTTTCTCCCGCAGATACGTTGATCGGACGTGTCGACGCTATTCAACCTCGCTTGCGGCCGTTGTTGGAAGCAATTAGCGCCGAACAAGCTCAGGGATACGACGACCGAATCCGTGAACTGAAGGAGCGATTGGTCGCTCGCGCGGAGAATCTCAAGGAACAGGTCGACCATCCGGACCCCAGCCCGCCGGAGTTCGACGAAAACAACATCATGCAACTTGCTGATTGGTACGGAGCCTCTGAGTGCGACGACGCGATGCACGAAGAGGTCGATGTCGCTGGTGAACCGCCTCGAAAAGCTTATCTCATCAAATGTGGTCCGAGTGGCCGCTGCATCGCGTCTTGGCGACGAAAAGTTTTGTTGGCAAAGGGACGGTACGAATTCAGTGTCGATGCTAAGACGGCTGACGTTGAGGCGATCGAAGACGACCGTGGTCCCGCCGCAGGCATTCGAATCTCTGGAGCAACTCGCGGTGACAAGCTCGAAGGGTCGACTGATTGGACACCGCTCAAATTTGAGTTCGATATTCTGGAAGACGTTCGCGAAGTGGAGCTGGTTGCTGAGTTGAAATCGACTAAGGGCCAAGTTTGGTTTGATCGCGAGTCGTTGAAACTTAAGCGATTGATGCCGCGACAACCCGAATAACTACAACGACTGTTGAGTTGCGATTGTTCAACACGGCGAACGCGATAAGCGAAGCGTCAATCATGCATCGATTTGTGAGCGCGGTCGCGCGGTCGCGCGGTCGCTTGTTGGGCGATCGACTGTGCTTCGCCAGTGAAACACTCTTTGTCTGGTCTCACTACGAGCGATGATCGAGTTGTAAAGTGCCTCGAATTAATCAGACGCGATGGAGGTTGCGACCTCATCAGGTGTTGCGACGAACCGCCATACAAACTTCACGATTTGTTTCCCTCCATCGAGTGTCGATGTGTAAAGAAATCGGAGCAAATTCAGTTACGCATTGTTTGAACGCATTGGCGCGCAGTAGTCGCTAACCTTCATCAGACAGTGCCGTGTTTGGTTAACGGGTTTTGGCATACTTGCGACATCGCTATTGAATTCCCCCGTGTTTTCCACGCATCTGCGCGATGTCTAACGACGCGATGCCTATTCGCAAGATGCCTTCGCGCGAAGCCGCAACGGAACTCTGGCACGATCTCTGCCTTAGAAGTCCACCATGCAACAGAACGTTGATTCAACGCTCTGATGCGATTGGTTCTGGATTCAACTACCGCTGACGAGCGGTGTTCGCTGGAAGGTGTGACTCGTACCTCAATACGAGTCCCATGTTCCAAACCCAGGTGTGAGTTTGCTGGTGGCCACCGGCGAACTGCTGTGTGAGCTGCTTGAGATTTTTCTACTCAGGTAGCGGTTCTGCTCAACGTCGGCGAGAGGATCAGACTCGCCTGAAGTGAGCCAGTGTCTTCGCGTCGTGTTCTTCATCGACGTGCAAAGTGGTTTCTGTGTGACATCTCACTAGGTCTCTCAAAATTTCAAAAAGGAACGGTTCTCATGCGTAAGCTTTTCAATGACGAAGCTGGTTTCGTGGTTTCGGCCGAGCTCGTGCTCGTCCTGACGATCGCTGTCCTGGGCATGGTTGTCGGTTTGACCGCCGTCCGTGACTCGATCTCTCAAGAATTGGTCGACCTGTCGGACGCTTTCGGCTCCGTCAACCAGACCTACAACGTCGCTGGTCTCTCCAAGGCTAAGCTCAACGGCAAGGCTCACGCCGCTGTTGGTGGCTTCGGCTGGAACGACAACGCGGACGACTGCGACTGCCGGGGTCTGACCATCACCGACGTCTGTGGTAAGAACGACGTCAGCACCGGTGCTGGCAACGACGGCAATCCTCTATTAACGTTACCCATACCGGTAGCGCTCTTTTGATTACCACTAGTGTTAGTGATATTGCTACCGCCTACGTTGTTT
>CAIJTL010000461.1 GCA_903823545.1 uncultured Planctomycetaceae bacterium | reverse complement strand
CAACGCCATGCGCATTCGCGGGATCATTCAGCGTGAACTTGACGCGACACTGGCTCCGTTCGATGCAGTCGTGTGTCCGACGTTACCAACTGTCGCCTATCCCATTGATCGAGCATGGGACGAATATCGCAAGGGAACTGCTGGCACTCAAATCGGTGGCGCAAGCAACGTCGCCGGAGTCCCTACTATCTCTGTTCCGAATGGATTCGGCGACGAGGGACTGCCAACCGCGATCCAGTTTTGCGGTCGAGCGTTTTCTGACAACCGCCTGCTCGCAATTGCGGCGGCTTATCAACACGAAACAACATGGCATCGTCAGTTACCGAAAATTACGTAGTCGTCACGGAGAGGTTGTGAATCTTTCGTGGAGCACGTTTTCAACGTGTTCGAATTCACGATGTTGAGTCACGTTGGAAACGTGCCCCACGCGATTGATTCACAGTCTCGAATAGTGACGGCTATGTAGACGCCGATTCGGTAAGAGCCTCGACCGCTTGGTCACTCAGTCTGCCACGAAGTACGACTTGAGCATTAAGAATGCTCGGCGAGCGCGAGCTTGGAAGGTTTGCACGTCCTTAGCCCAACCACGTGGTGTGATCGTGATCTCAAAGTACGTTCGTTCGGAAACGCCCTGTTTAATGGTCTGTTGGATGTGTTTTGGTGGTGGTCCGAAATTGATTTGCATCTCGACAGGCTGCCGCTTGGGGCTTGATCCCCAAAATGGAAGCAACAAGGTATTGCCGAGGCGCAAGACCGCTTTGCCCTGTTTGACGTCAATCAATTTCGCTTGCTGTTCTTTGACGAAACTGCCGAACTTCAGCACGACCATTTCGTCCGTAACGCAGGCCAAGAACGAGCCTTCAAACAGATAGGACGGCTTCGGCGTTTCTTTCGGACGTGTTAAATCGAGCTTGCCGTTCATGAAGTCTTGGCGAGTGATCGGCGTTGTGCGATTGCGTCCGCCATCTTTAGAGGCAAACAGCGCCTTGTCTGCTCGGCGCAAGATGTCGTCGAGCCGGTCGCCTTGTTCAACTTGAGTGACTCCAAATGAGGCGGTCACTTTCAATTCTTCGACCGAACTCAAGACGGCGTCGCTGAGCGCCATTCGCAGCCGTTCTGCTTTCGCAAACGCTTGATCGAGATCTGTTGCGGGGCAAAGAACAATAAACTCTTCGCCGCCGTAACGGCAAATCAATTCGCCTGAGTACGTCTCACTCTGCAACAACTTCGCGAGCCCTACCAACACCTCGTCGCCAGTTAAATGCAGGTAGGTGTCGTTGATTCGTTTGAAGTGATCGACATCGAGAAAGATCAACGAAAATGGTTCTGCGTTTGGCTTGCGAGCAAACTCAGCCAGCATCGACTCTAGAGTTCGTTCCAATTCACCTCGATTAGCGACACCTGTCAGCGAATCGCGAGTCGCTTGCTGACGCAGATCTTTGTCTTCGCGTCGGCGACGGCGATCCGTCGATAAGTCGCGAAAGATTTCCGCGACACCCTGCAAGCTGCCGTTGTGATCGAACAACGGCACCGACATCACTTCGACATTCAACCATTGACCAGACATGTGCTTCACTTTGAGCTGGCTGGTCAGCGGCTTGCCGGTCTTCATCACTTCTTGCAATGGTTGCTTCAACTCATCCATCAGACGTTCGTTTTGGTCGGCGAACTCTACTTGCTTACTCGACCAACGCTGTCCCAGCATTCGGACAGCCGAGCGTCCCAGAAGACGTTCCATGCCCGTGTTCCAAATGCGGAATTGCATTTCGGCATCGAGCAAATAAAAGCCGTCGTACATGCTTTCCAGCACGTAGAGATACGAAAAGATGTGGCACATCGAACTGGCCTGCATCTCTTCAGCAAGGTGGAAGAAGCTTCCGTCAACGACTGTCTGCGGTTCAGCAAGTTGATTCTTAAACGGCAGACCTTCGGCTTGAACCCAGCGATTCATCACATTCACAAGGTTGCCATCGAAACGAGTTCCAGCGGAACCACCGAGGATCGCCAAGATTTCTTCGTGTGTCTTCGCGTCGCGATAGACCTGCTTATTTGATAACGAGTCGTAAGCGTCAGCGATCGCCAGAATGCGTGAACCTTGGCTTAATTCCGTATTGTTGCGAACTCCGTTGTCGTAGTTCGGATTGGACTGATTGATGATGTCGAGCACTTCTTGATGAACTCGACAGGCTTGCAACACATCCATGCCAACGTGGTGTTGCAGCGCGAACAACTCTTGCTCGGCTGGGTTTAGCGGTCCGGGCTTGAACAACACATGATCGGGAACCCCAATCTTGCCGATGTCGTGGAGCAACGCTGCGATTTCCAATTTGCGAAGCGGAAGCCCTTCCCAACCAAGAAACCTCGCAAGCCCTGTGGCAAACAGAGCCGTACGGCGAACGTGTTGCACTGTGTTTGGATCGCGCAATCGCAATGCAGCAAGCAGGCTGCGCAGGACCGGTTTCGGGATGACGCCATCTAATGATCCCGGCGTCGCTTCACTGTTGAGACGTCCGTCAGAGCTGCGAGACAAGCGAAGCAAGTCGAGCAGCAATCGTGACGAGGCTGTCGGGTAATGCACCGGAGCTCCGGTATGCGTCATCTCTGCAACGGGGATTTCAACTGTGGACATAGTGCGGCCGATCGTCATGAACTAAGCCGCGGACGCCATCTCAGGCCGTCCGCCGGACGAACTCTAGGTCACAGAGTCGAACGGTCAAATTCGATTGCGGAAATGGGAGAGAAGTAGCGATCCGGATGATCGTTATAGACGGACGAAGTCCGTCAGAAATGGGTGTTGGCAACTGCCAGTGTGTTTCTTTCACTCGTTCCGGCAAGACACGAACTGTGGGCAACACGCTGTCACTCGGCCCCCGATGT
>CAIJTL010000460.1 GCA_903823545.1 uncultured Planctomycetaceae bacterium | reverse complement strand
TGAAATGGTTCGCAAGAAAGGTGGACTCACGACAGGCGGCCTTCCTGAAAAACTCCGCGATTGCCGCAGCCATGACCTGAATCTCACAGAACTCTATCTCGTCGAAGGTGACTCCGCCGGTGGCTCAGCCGACACCGGCCGCGACTCGAACGTGCAAGCGATCCTGCCGTTGCGTGGCAAGATTTTGAATGTCGAAAAAGCTCAGCTCGTGAAAGTCCTCGATAACGCAGAAATCGCGAACATCTTCAAAGCGATCGGAGTTCCGCCGGGTGCGGAACTCGAAGACGTCAACACGCGACGTTACGGCAAGATCATCATGATGACCGACGCCGACGTGGACGGCAGCCACATCCGCACGCTGTTGCTGACTTTCATCTTCCGACATCTTCGCAAGCTAGTTGAGAACGGTTGCATCTACGTGGCTCAACCGCCGCTTTACAAAGTGGTCGAGCAACGAGGCAAAACTCGGTATGTCCAATCGCACGAGCAGATGATGAGCGAACTGATTGAGATTGGCCTCAGCGAGAGCATCATCGTGTTGGAAGATGGCAAGAAGGTTGAATCCGACTCACTGCAAAAGTTGGTCAGTCTGATTCGTCGCCTTGCCGAGCCGCTCGAAACGATGGAACGTCGTGGTATCGACTTGCGACACGTCACAATGCATCACCTCGCAGAAGATGGCAGCTTGCCACGTTTCCGCGTCTTCGTCGGCAAGGACCAGTACTGGTTCTTCACCAAAGAAGATTTAGATCGCTTCCTTGCCGAAGAAGAACAAAAGCGGGGCGAAGAATTCACGATTGCGGAAGCGGCTCTTTCGTTAGCAGCGGCTCCCGTAACAGCACCGGGGCAAGCAGTCGATGCGAGTGGCAAACCAGCCGCTGGCAAACCGGTTCCGCAAGACGTAGGGATCTTGTTGCAAATCGTCGAGTTGCATGAAGTCCGAGTAATCAACGAAACCTTGAAGGAATTGCAGACGTTCGGGCTTTCGATGAAGGATTTACTCCCGGCAGGGAACCGCAATGGCGAACCTTATTTTCCGTTTCACATCGAAAACGCGAGCGGCAATTTGAAGCTCAGCAGCATTCGCGAATTGCTCACCTCACTGCGAAAGCTTGGCGAAAAAGGAAAGAAGATCACTCGCTTCAAAGGACTCGGTGAAATGGATGCCGAAGAACTTTGGGCGACGACAATGGATGTCAAAACGCGAACGCTGTTGAAAATCACCATGCAAGATGCAGCGGCCGCCGACGAGATGTTTCGCATCCTCATGGGAGACGCCGTCGAGCCTCGACGCGAATTCATCGAAAAGCACGCTCTCGAAGTCAAAGACCTTGACGTTTAGCGAGTGAATCAGCGACGCGATTCGGCAATTTAGTGACGTTGCCAGAACAAATGGTGAAAGGGACTCGATAAACGAGGACTGTTCTTGTCGAAAATGTACGTAGGTTTGAGGAGCAAGAGAGTTCTACGTCGAGCGAGCTCGGCCAGATAATTGTTAGTTTGTTGAGTTG
>CAIJTL010000459.1 GCA_903823545.1 uncultured Planctomycetaceae bacterium | reverse complement strand
CGATGATCACTCCCGGTCCAGTGGTGATCACCGTGGCCTTTATCGGCTATCTGGTTGGTGGACTGGCCGGTGCCACCTTGGCGGCATTGGCCACCTTTTTGCCGTGCTATTTGCTGACAATTATTCCAGCCCCCTACTTCAAGAAGCATGGCAAGCGGCCGGGAATCGTCGCGTTTGTCGACGGAGTCACCGCTGCAGCTGTCGGCGCGATAGCAGGTTCTGTTTTGGTCCTAGGAAGGCGAACGATCTTTGAAAACGGATGGACGCCTCAAGTTCCAAAGATTGTCTTACTTTGCGTGACTCTCGGCTTGTTACTGAAGTTCAAAAAACTTTCAGAACCGATCGTCGTTGTGGGTGCGGCTATCGTTGGACTGCTACTGTTCCCGTTCGTACATCCGTAGGCGAGATCGGCGCCGCGCCATTCAACTAATGCGGCGTGCGGTCAGCTCAGCGGCTTGAACCCCATATCCTTGAATTGCGCTGGATCAATTGGCGACGTCAATTTGACGATCGTGATTTCATGCCACGGAACGATGATTGATCGAGCTCCGGACGTGTCTGGCCGATCGCGTTCAAGCAGCACCATCTGCTCGGAAACTTGAAAACTGCTAAACGCGATAGGTTCATTAAGAGACGTTACGACAATCCCCACTTTGGGAATCGTGGCTGGCCAACGCTGGAAGAACATTTTCCAACTAAGGTCTCTCTCCATGACAAGGGCTCCATGACCAATGCAGTTTTGCGGCTCAACACAACGACAAGAATGTCAGTAATCGGCACGGGCAGTATGAATAAGAAAACCCGAGCAACCTTACGGCTGCTCGGGTTCCTAACGCCAATGACCCCAAGGGGATTCGAACCCCTGTTGTCGGAATGAAAATCCGGTGTCCTAGGCCTAACTAGACGATGGGGCCAAAAAGCGGGCCACACTTTAGGGCCTATCACTCGACTGTCAAGCGGTCGGACCGACGGGTTATTGTTAACCGGAATTCTTTTCTGGAGACGTCGATTCCGTTGCTGCGATCGATTCATTTTTCTGGATCGATGCCAAGACTTCACTGCGATGTACGGGAACATCTCGAGGAGCTTGAATCCCCAAACGGACTTTATCTCCGCGCACTTCGATCACCGTGACAACAATGTTCTCGTCGATAACGACACTCTCACTGCGTTTGCGGGAAAGTACTAACATGGCGAGTGAATCTCCAAAATCCCCATCGTAGATATCGCATCAAAAGTCCTGCGGACTAATTACCGGGAAAAGGACGAAGATAGTTCGCGTGGCGGCAAAAATGATTGTGAGGATTCTAGTCCGGCGGCCCACTTGGTCAAGGAGCGACACCGGCACGTTCACTTGACAATGTCAACATGACAATTTCGAGAATTCTCGAAACCGCCAAGCCAGCCTCCTCAATACCACCGACAAGCAGCAATTAGAGCTGGTGTCAGACGACACAGTGCCTCGCTGAATACCGTGTTTCAGAGTAACTTACGAGCGTAACTGAGCGTGCGGCTCTAATGAGTTATGTCACACGGAGTTTTCGTCGGTGTTTCTCAATCTGCCGCCTCGCTTTTTATTTGAGCGAGCTGTTATGTCCGTCGCTCAGCAGGAGAATCGGATGATTTTTGATCCCAATATTTCTGCCAACGCTGTGGCGCATCACATTTTGGTAGTGGACGACGACCCTGCGTCCGCAGATTCGCTGAAGGCGCTGTTAGAGACAAATGGTTTTCGAGTGCAGCTTGCTAAAGATGGTGGCCAAGCACATTCGGCGTTTCGTATGCGACGACCAGACTTTGTCATTACGGACCTAATTCTCCCGGGCGAAAATGGCTACGAATTGATCGACCGCATGAAGCGATCGGACGAGACTGTTCCAGTACTTGTTTTGACGGCGATCGCTCTGGATGAATCTAAAGCACTCACGGAGCGTCTGGGGGCCGATGGCTATATTACAAAGCCTGTCGCCGCAAATGTTTTGCTCGAAGAGATTCAAACGATCGCGCAACGTGTTTGGGAGCGAACGCACCTCGATCAACAAAAAGAAGAAAAGCGAATCCGGTTCAATTGCCGGTGCGGCAAGAAATTCAAAGTCAGTCACGTGCATCGAGGGCGAACGTTAACATGCCCCGACTGCGGCGAACCGTTGATCGTCCCGCGATACGAATAGTTCGATCGACTATCATGATTGGCTAGAGGTCGGTTCATCGGAAGCACTCACCTTGAGATGAGTTTGAACTCTTTCCGTTTTGAATAACGTTTGTGGAAAAGCGTCGGCGATGGCGGTTCTCATCATTCTTACTGGTAAGCACCAAGGCAAACGACTCACCGTGCCGGACGGCGAGGTTGTGATCGGACGAGACGAAACTTGCCAAGTTCGATTGGCGACGAACGAAGTCAGCAGATTTCATTGCCGAATTCGGTCAATTGGTCCGAGAGTCATGATTAGCGACATGGGAAGTCGCAACGGGACGCTCATCAACGATGCTGTGATCATTCGTGAAACGGAACTCAATCCTGGCGATACCCTTCGCATCGGTCCAGTGTCGTTTCAATTGGTCGGGAAAAAGATCGAGGGATCGGCACCCGGTAAGAAGAGTCCCTCAGATGACAGCATTTTGGATTGGTTAACTGACGAAGAAGAAAGTCTGACTGG
>CAIJTL010000458.1 GCA_903823545.1 uncultured Planctomycetaceae bacterium | reverse complement strand
CGATGTCTTCGCGACTGGTGAGCTTCAATCCCCCTTGTAGCTTTTTCTCTGAGCCATGGCAGGCAAAGCAATTGGCCTTCAGGATCGGCAAAACTTCTTTTTCGAAGAAGGCGATATCATCAGCAGTCGGTGGTTCAGCCTGCAAAGTGTTCGCACTCAGCACGGCAAGCATCGCGCAGAAACCGAAAAGATGGATCACAGAGTGACGCATGCGGAAACCTTGTTTCAGAACAGTAAGCGGAAACTCAACGGTCGGATTCGATGGTCGGAAATGTATCGCGTGGCTACCTTCTCGCCATGCCCAAACACGACCTCAATCTCTCTGAAACCGACATCCGTTCGCCAAAAGCGAAAGCCTGGATTGTTCGTTCCGACGCTGAAGATTCTCGCGAATGGCTGCAAAACGCGCCGGTCTGCCGATCTCTACTGAATCATCAAATCCGACATTTGGCAGTCGCGCAAATGCCAGCGCCGTTTGAGATCGTTCGCACACGACTCAGCGGCAGTTATTTCCTCGCCAGCATTGGAGGCGAAGGGAGAGTCTTGATTGATGGCCGGTGGGCACGTTGCCCTTCGGGGCGAGCAATTCTTTTGCCGCCCAATACTCTGCAGGCATTTCAAACTCCTCCAGGTAAACGTTGGGATTTCTGCTGGGTTCGTTACCAAGAACGCGTTGGCCAAAAACCACTTGCATTAGCGAGAACGCCAATCGTCGCAGAATTCGATTGCGAGCCACTCCGATTGGCGATTCTTGGGCTTCATCGCGAGTGTTCCAATGCGGGAGCAATGTCTGAGCGGTGGGCCGATTTGATTCACAGCTATATCACGCAGTTTGCCCAGCCAGCAGCGATGGACTTGCGGCTTTGGAATCTGTGGGAAGAGGTCGCCAACTCGCTATCCAATCCTTGGACGATTACGGAAATGGCTCGGCGAGTTCACTTGAGCGACAAGCAACTACAGCGACTCTGTCTGCGTGAACTGGGGCGAAGCCCGCGACAACAATTGATTTGGTTGCGAATGCGGCGAGCGGCTGAGTTACTTACAACGACAGCGAAGATTGACTCGATCGCCCATGATGTCGGCTATCAAAATCCGTTTGTCTTCTCGGCGACATTCAAGCGAGTGATGGGTTGGACGCCGTCAGCCTTTCCCGGTCGTTCGCGATCAACCGAATGATTTGCCGCTCGATGTGATTAGTCCGACAAGCTGTGACGTTGCATATGCTTTTGTGACGACAGAATCGGCGCCAGCGGCTTTAAGTGCAATTTCAAGTTCTGGGTGTGGCAGCCCTGCAATCGCAATCACTCGTGCTCCGGAGTTGTTCGCGACGAAATCTCGAATCTGGATGATTGCGTGACTCCAGTCTGGATCGACATCCCATAACACAATCTTGCCTGCCGCTGTCGATCCAATCGTAAAGATCAAGTCGCTCAACCAATCGCGGAGGGCTGGATCTGGAGATTGAACCACGACATTCCGGCACTGTCTCCTGGAATTCGTTTCTACGGCATCTGGCACGCGTGTTAAATCGAACTCGAAAGCCTCATCACGTGATGCAGTGACGGGCAATAACACTTGAGATACACCGGTCACGATCGCCCAAAGATGGTTGAGCCGAGCAATTGCGGCACGAGCGGGAACACGAATGCCTATGGGCCAAATCGGTCGATTGCGGCCATCCGATTCGCACCAAGCCCCGAAGCAACAAGCCCACA
This sequence comes from uncultured Planctomycetaceae bacterium, assembly GCA_903823545.1. GTDB lineage: Bacteria > Planctomycetota > Planctomycetia > Planctomycetales > Planctomycetaceae > SXKJ01. The sequence goes on along the minus strand of CAIJTL010000458.1, from coordinate 1,314 downwards.
ATGCTAATGGCCAACGCCCCAATTGTGAGGAGACATCAGTCGCAGAAAACTCGTCTGGCCAAGACTGACAAACGATGACAATGTCAGGCGATGTTTCATCAAGATCGCCAAGGCACGCCATGGCGAGGCGATGTCGCACGGAGGCCGATTGGCCGAGATCCTGCACCCAAGCCTTGATTGAAGCCATTTCTGCTCGGTCCCAGTCGCCTAAGATCAGGATCAACGGAACTCGAGTCAAGAAGCCAGCCAAGTCATCCATCGCGGAGTCACCTCGACTGGGGTTGAAATAAAAAAAGCCCGGCTTCTGCGGGAGAAGCCGGGCCTTGAATTCAAAACTAATTCACGAACCACGTATCACCACTATTGAGCAACTTCTCAACATCACCCTCACCAAACTTCTTAAGGGAATCATCGACCTGCTTGTTGACGGATTCGTCGTAAGTCGTCCGCTCGACGGCTCGCAAGACTCCCATCGGTTCTGGGAATTCAGGATGACGCATGCGACTGAGAAGGAAGGCAAGCGACGGTTCCGGCGTTTTTTCGTCATGGAACAACAAATCGTCTTCTTTCACGTCACCGCCAAGTTGCACAACCTCGACGCGGTTTCCTTCACGAACGCGGATCCCTTTGTCGCGATTCTTTCCGAAGATCAACGGCTTGCCGTGTTCCAGGTAAACGATATTGTCTCCCTTCACTTCTTTGTCGGTGGCATACTCGAACGCACCGCTATTGAACACGTTGCAATCCTGATAAACCTCGACGAACGCCGTCCCTTTGTGGTGAGCCGCTCGTTCAAGCACCATTGTCAAATGCTTGATGTCGACGTCGACAGATCGCGCCACAAACGTCGCTTCGGCACCAATGGCGACTGACAAAGGATTCGCCGGATGGTCGACCGAGCCGTATGGCGTGCTCTTAGTCTTCACCCCCACAGGACTGGTCGGCGAGTACTGCCCTTTCGTGAGACCATAGATTTGATTGTTGAAGAGAATGATCTTCATGTCGACGTTTCGGCGAATCGCATGTAAGAAGTGATTTCCGCCGATCGAAAGGGCATCGCCGTCGCCGGTAATTACCCACACTTGCAACTCTGGCCGACAAAGTTTGACGCCGGTTGCAATGGCCGGTGCACGACCATGAATACCGTGTAGGCCGTAGGTATTCATGTAGTAAGGAAACCGGCTCGAGCAGCCGATTCCGGACACGAAGCAGAATTTTTCTTTCGGTATGCCGAGAGTCGGCAACACCTTTTTCATCTGCGCCAAAATTGAGTAGTCACCGCATCGCGGGCACCAGCGAACTTCTTGATCGCTG
>CAIJTL010000457.1 GCA_903823545.1 uncultured Planctomycetaceae bacterium | reverse complement strand
TGAATTGCAACGCTCCGATGGATTAGCTCTCAACAAAATCAGACGTCTCAAATAAGTCCTTGGCATCCGGCTCATTTTTGAAGGCAGTCCTCATGAGAATATTGAAAACTCACTCGAACCGACGCGGTCATAAATCATTCAGCAATAAAGCGTCTCTGATTGTGCTCGTGGCCTTGTTGGGATTATTCGCGCTTGATCGGGCGGCAACCGCAATCGAACCGGCAAATCCTCCAGCCGACGTTGTCATCATCAACGGAAAAGTTGTGACGTTAGATGCCCAGAATCGGGTGTTGGATGGCGTCGCGTTGAAAGATGGTCGAATCGTTGCCGTTGGTTCTGCGAATGAAATGCAAACGTGGGTCGGGCCAAAGACCGAAGTTATTAAGCTCAAAGGACAGTCGGTCTTACCGGGATTTATTGAATCACATTGTCATGCGGTGGGAGTTGCTCGCGGAGCACTCGAGCAGACTTATGTTGAGATTAGCAGCATTGCGGAGATGCAGAATTGGATCCGCGAGCAAGCAAAAGACTTACCAGTCGGACGCTGGATCGAAGTTCCTCGTAATGAAATCACTCGGCTGAAAGAACGCCGCTTTCCGACACCGAGCGAGCTGGATGCGGCCTGCACGTCGCATCCGGTCCTCTATAATTCGGTGTCGAACAAATACGTTCTCAACGCGCTCGGCTTTGAACGACTTGGCCTATCGAAACCGGATAGCAAGATCGACGGCGGCGAAGTTTTGCGTGATGAGTCTGGCAAGCCGATGCTCATTCGAGGCGGAGCAACCACGATTCGCAGTCAGATGCCGACGCGACCGACATTCTCGAACGACGAAGTCCGCGAAACGCTGGCAAAGCTTTTACGACGCTACAACGAAGTCGGCATCACGAGCATCTTTGAACGTGCGACCGATCCACAATCACTCGCATTCTTTCGCGAGCTTCGGTCACGAGACCGGCTGACAACGCGCGTCACTGGGACATTTCGGTTCGGGGCAAAGACCGCTGACGCTGTTGAGAAGTACGTAAACAGCCTCGGCCTGAAGCCCGAAGAAGGTGACGACTGGATCAAAGCGGGGCCGTTGAAGATTACTGTCGATGGCGGGATTCATTGGGGAACGACACGATTGTCTGAACCGTACGGTCCGAAGCGAATCGCATTTTATCGGTTGACCGATCCGGAATATCGTGGTGAGCAATATTACTCAGTCGCCGAAATGCAGGCGGTTTTTGAAACCGCCACAAAGCTCGGTTGGCAGATGAGCGTGCATGTCACTGGCGATGAAGGAACCCTGCGGGTTCTCGAAGCCGTTGCAAAAGCCGCAGAGTCGCAGCCCTCAATTCGATCGCGGCGGTTTACGCTGATTCATTCGTACTTCCCGTCACCAGAAATTGTGAAGCAGTGCCGCGATTTAGGAGTCGGTGTCGACACACAGGGATATCTCTATTTCAAAGACGCGGACACGCTGGCCGAAATCTATGGTCCTCAGTGGGCAGAGCGTTTTCTGGGGCTTGGCGATTGGGTTCGCGGCGGAGTTCCGGTTGGGCTCAACGCCGATCACATGATCGGACTCGATCCAAATCATTCCATGAATTCGTTCAATCCTTTGTTGATGATCTCGATCGCCGTCACTCGTAAGACGATCAACGGTCATGTGTACGGTGAGCACCAAAAGCTCTCGCGACTGGACGCGATTCGCACGGTGACTCAATGGCCTGCGTGGCTCAGCTTCGATGAGAAAAAACTTGGTAGCCTCGAACCAGGCAAACTCGCAGACGTCGTGATCCTCGACCGCGATATCTTGAGCTGCCCAGAGAACGAAATCGCTCAAACGAAAGTCCGCCGAACTATCGTCGGCGGCAAGACCGTCTTTGATGCGACTTCTGCTCAGCCATAACGACAGGGTGAGGGCAACATCACGCAAACAAGCCGTCGATCACTTGGCCGTCGGCGATCGGAGTTGGGCGAGACAATCGTGGGAAATAGGTGCGGTGAGGATCGATGCCGAGAGCATGATAGATCGACGCCGCTACGTCTTCTGGTCCCCAAGGGCGAGTCGCGGGAGTGCTTCCCGTGCGATCGGTGGCGCCGATCACAGTTCCTCGCTGAACCCGAGCACCGGCCATCAACAACGAGCCTGCATTTGGGTAATGATCGCGGCCACCATCCTTGTTGATTCGCGGCGTGCGACCGAATTCGCCCATGACAACGACCAGCGTTTTGTCGAGCAGACCACGTTCTGACAAATCATCAAGCAACGTCGACAGCGACATATCCAACTGCGGCAGGTTGCCCGGCCCTTCGTAGGGATGCCACTTGTATCCGGTCGGGATATTTCGCGGCGCACTCGCGTGTGACATCATCGAGTCGAACAAGAGCTGATGATTGTCCCATGTTCCGTCAGTGGTCCCGTCGCCAAACAGTCCGCCTTGCACGGCTTGATTGATCGTGACAAAACGAGCCCCCGCTTCGATCAAACGGCGAGCCAAAAGGACTCGCTGTCCATAGACGTTCAAGCCATATCTTTCGCGCAGAGTCTGCGGTTCTGCGTCGAGATTCATGGCACGTTCCATCGCTCCGCTCGTTAAGAGTGCAATCGCTTCTTCCGAGAATTTGTCGTGAGCTTCGTAGGCTTGAACGCTGCGTTCATTCAAGCGGCAGAGATTTTCCAACTGCGTTAACATCGACTGCCGGTCTTCGAACCGCACTGGGGCGAGACACAATTTGCTCCCCTGCAAATCGGGCTTTCGCGGATCGCCTTTGATGTTGAACGCATCAAAGGCGGGACCGAGATATCCTGGCGGATTCGTGTATCTCGCCGCGACCGGCAAACCAAAGTGAGGCGGAATCCCTTCGACTTTGTTTCCAGCAAGAGCCGAAACCAAACACCCAAAGTTCGGAAAGTATTGCCCGCCGCGAGCTGGCAAGAACCCGCTGGTGACATGCTGCGAACCGATGTCGTGACCGCCGTTCTTCCCCTGCCACGACCGAATCACCGTTACCTTGTCCATCCGCTGAGCCAACAGCGGCAGCTTCTCACAAATCGAAAGTCCCGACACGTTGGTCTGAATCGGATTCCATAGCCCTCGAATTTCAACCGGCGCGTTTGGCTTGGGATCGAACGTCTCAAATTGACTGGCGCCACCTGCCAAGAAAATGAAGATGCAAGAAACATCCGACTTCGTCGCATGAGTCGAGCCAACAGCTTGCAGCAGCCTCGGAAGACTTAGCCCAAACAATCCCGTCCCAATCTGCAAAGCCGCTCGACGGTGAATAGGATTCGCACCTGAAACTGCAGAGCTGAGCATACTCGTGCTTCCTACGAGGCTGATAAATCTTTGAAGTTCGTGCCGGAGAGTGTATCGACTTTCTTCGTTATAGGTCTTCCCGAATACGATTATTGAACCTCGGCAAGTCTCACGTTCGCGTGACAAATATCCTGATCGACGCTCGAGGACAACGTTGCGATCCCCCACATGCTGCCAGAGTGCTGTGGAGAAAATGGAACGCGTTCGGCCGCTCGCACGAAATCATGGTGCCGAAAACACGACCTTTCTCGCTGTTGTAGGTCATTAACGCTGTTTCGATTTCTTGGCACGCGAGTTGATAGGGAAAGGCTCGACGCGGCAACTTTCTCGTCAATGTTGTCGTGTCGCAGTGACCTCCAGAAAAAAGACCTTCCCATGGATAAGCCAGCAAATGGTTCTGCGAGCAAAACGCAGCTCTCCACCAATGATGTCATTGAGCAAGGGATCGAAGCCGCTAAGTCGGGTAATCGACTGCTGGCTCGCTGGCAGCTCGAAAGCGTGGCGGTTGGTAATGACGTCCGACCAGAAGTTTGGTTGTGGCTGGCATGGGTGGCGGAATCTCCGGCCAAGGCTCAAGTCTATTTGAAGAACGCGTCCGCAGATCCGCGATTCGGACAGCTCGCAATCGGGGGTCTGCAATGGCTCTCGTTTCTGTCGGGCGAATCGATCGCGGAAATTGTGC
>CAIJTL010000456.1 GCA_903823545.1 uncultured Planctomycetaceae bacterium | reverse complement strand
GCACGTTCCGGATGCCGTTCGCTTTGAGGAACGTCTTTAGCGGTTCGTAACCTTCGGAGTCATAGATGACGACGTCATTCGGATCGACATCGATGTCTTTCGTCACCGGAATCGGCAAGTTCCAGAAGCCATCGTTGTTGTACTTCGCGCTCGCGTCGAGTCCGGGGAACTGGCGGAAGTAATCTCGCACGGGATTGTCGGCTGAGAGCGAAATTGTTTCGACGAGAGGCTGGCCTTTGTACTCAAAGCTTTTGAGTTTCGCGGTCAGTTCTTTCGCTCCCTGCTGCCGATCCACATCGTTCGGTTTGGCTCGGACGGAGCGATACAGCTTCTTGCGAATCGGGTCTTCACCGCCAGGAAGGCTATACATCACCAGCGGCACTCTGTTGCGAGCGGCTTTCAAAAATGGGTTGATGACCTCGTGCGTGTGTCGTGCGGCGAGATGATTTTTATCCGGCGTGCAGAAGTCACAGACACCCGCCGGTTCTGGAGTGTTCCAGCCTTGTCCGTCATCAATGCCCCAAGGATGCACCATGATGACTGCCGTTGCTTTCGCTTGCAGCCGATTGGGCATCTCGACGATCCCACGCGCGTTGTAAGAAAACCGCCAAGCTCGGACGGAAAGATCGGCGTCTGGTTCGTTAACCAGAATCGGAGCCTCAAACCGCCTCAGCTCACGCACGGGTTCAACGAACTCGGGATAATCAGCGAGCAGAGGCTTGGGATTGTCGATCGGCTTCAGAGCATTGCGGTATGCTCGCAATGCAGGCTCATCACCGAACGAGATTGAAGCGATCCAGGCCGTCGTAAGCACCCAAACAAGGCATGCTTTCATGATTCACTCCGTCGTCAGAAACCTCCGTGTCTCTGTACCTTCGTGGTGAAATGACTTCAAACCAAGGAGGCACGAAGACGCGAATGTGGAAATGAAAAGCGGGAAGACTGGCTTCCCGCTGGGTGAAGTCATCGGAGCGACTAACACAAAATTTAGACGTCCTTCTCCGCCGGGACCACGTATGGTTTGCGGTATTCGCGAGTGAGCATCGGGTTCGCGGCGTCGGCGTTGGGGCCGGTGAAGACTTCGGCTTTGCCGTCTAAGGTCAGGTTCAGACCGAAGTAGGCTTTTGAGTCGAGGTCGACCTTGTTGGCGACGAGGTGTTCCGAGAAGCGGCCGAATGTTTCGAGAGCTTCGGCGTCACCTTCGAGCTTCTTGGCAATCTCCTTGACCGGAAGTTGCTCGCCCAAGCGATACGAGATGTTGCCGAGGTGGCAGAGTGCGCTCGACAAGTGACCTTCGAGAATGTCGGCATTGAGTTCTTCGTGATTGCGGCTGCGGCATGCGGCGAGGAAATTGCCGAAGTGGTCGCCACCACCTTTGAACTGCTTCACCATTTTCCCTTCGAGATCAAACACGACGCCGGAAGAGTAGCTCGGCATCACCATATAGCCCTCGCTGCCGTAGAAAATGACGCCGACTTTGGCCCCTTCGGCATCGGACTTCGGAGCTTTTAGGTCGGGCGTTTCGAGGCCGCGAACTTCAAAGACGAGCCGCTTATCGCCGTAACGATGAATGCAAACTTGCGTGTTGCCTGTCTCGCCCGCGTCTTCGTAACCGAGGCGACCGCCGTAGCTCAGCACGCTTTCACCAAGATCGCTCACGCCGAGTCCCCAACGAGCGATATCCATTTGATGGATTCCCTGATTGCCGAGGTCGCCGTTGCCGTATTCCCATTGCCAGTGCCAATCGTAATGGAACTTCGGACGAGTGACGGGCTTGATCGGCGCGGGACCAGACCAGAGATCGTAGTCGAGCGTCTTCGGTGGCTCGTAAGTTCCCCGCGGGCCGATCGCGCCGCGTCGCTTGTAGCAGAGGCCGCGTGCGAGTTTGACTTCGCCGATGCCACCGTTGCGAACGAACTCGATCGCTTCACGCATTCCTTTTTCGGAACGACTTTGGGTTCCGGTTTGGCAGATCTTCTTGTACTTGCGAGCGACCTGCACGCAGCGGCGACCTTCGCTGACGTTGTGGCTTACCGGTTTTTCGACATAAACGTCTTTGCCCGCTTGCATGGACCAAATCGCGGCGAGCGAGTGCCAGTGATTCGGCGTTGCAACGCTCACCGCGTCAATCGACTTGTCTTCGAGTGCTTTGCGAATGTCGGTAAAAAAGAGAGGTCGTTTGCCAGTGTCTTTTTCGATGCCAGCGATCGCTCTTTGGCCAACCGCTTCATCGACATCAATGATTGCTGCAATTTCGGTATTGCTGCGGCTCTTCAATTCGGAAACATGCGAGCCACCGCGGCCGTTTACTCCAGTGATTGCGACTCGAATTGTTTCGTTCGGGCTTTTGACCCCTTGCGAATACGCAACCGGCAAATTGGCGTGTTGAGCGGCGACAGCGGCAGCAGTCGCAAACATCGAGCGTTCGAGCATTTCACGGCGGGAGAGTTTTTGCTGGGACACGGCGGGCCTCCTCGTGGGTGGGAATGGAATAATCCGCGATGAAGGATGCAGACTTCATCCTTCATCGTGCCCAGCGAGTCTATTGATCCGTTTCTCAAGCCAGCAAGCGTTCGACCAAAACGATCGACGTGTCGTCATGGCGTCCAGCACCATGCGTAAAGTATTGCGACTCCCAAAAGAGGCGTTCCATCGTTTCGTCGAGCGAGGCATTGCCGCACTCTTTGAGCGTCCGTGTGATTCCTTGTTCGCCAAACTGCTTGACCTCACCGGGGTCGTCAGAGGGGAACGCTTCGGCCAAGCCGTCCGTATAGAAAAGTAGTCGGAATCGCTTGGGGAGCTTTGTAATCGTGGTCTCGTATTCCATTCCGGGAACAATGGCGAGAGGCATCCCGCTGGGGTCATTGTCTGACATCGGACGAATTTCGCCTGTGTCGAGATCTTGAATCAAGGGCAGAGGATGACCGGCTGACGTCCATTGAATTTCTTGTCGATCATGACTGAGGATAGCGTACAACAACGTGATAAACCCACCTTCGTCATTGACGATCGACTGCTGCGAAAGTTGGTTGTTGATCTCTTCCACGAATGCAGCAGTGTCTTGATAGCGTTGAGTCCGAATCATCCGGACGAGTGTGTGCATCACGAGGATGGACATTGCCGCTTTCATTCCATGACCAGACGCGTCGCCGACGATCAGCACCATGCTGTTGTCATCGAGATGGAATACGTCGTAATAATCGCCTCCCGCCATCGTTACTGGATGACCTCCGAGAACTCGAATCTGCGCTGGTTCATAGCGAGCACAGATTTGATAACCGGGCGGAGCACCGATTTCTTGTGGGATCATCGACTCCTGAAGTTTTCGAACCGCGTTGATCTCTTCACGCAGGTGTTCCAATACCTTTTTCTCGCGAACGGATCGAGCGGCTTCGACGGCTGTTTCGAGTACATTGAGGATCATGAAAAAGAAGTCCCCATTGGTGTCTCTGATCATGTAAGCGGCCATCCCACTCACAACGAACTGGACAATGCGATAGACCTCCTGGGGTTCGCAAACGCCAACGATCGGAACGTCTGGGCTGATTTGTTTGAGTTTTGAAAAAATTTCGAACCCCCCGGCGACGTCGGGAAGCGTGATGGGCATCAAAACAATGTCCCACAGAGATTCTTGCGCGTGCTTGATGACTTCATCTCGATCAACCGTATAAGTCATTTCGTGGCCCCCCAAGCCCAAATACAGTTCGAGCAACTCCAACTGTTCGGGTCGGTCCCATGCCACCAAAATCCGCATAACACACCTCGATACCATGTCTGCCGAAACTTTTGGAACAACGAGCCGAAGTTCCCTCAAGCCGACTCTTGAGTCATCGAAGTCACAGAGTGGGAACTTGCTCGTTTGTGGAAAAAATCCCGAAATCGGCTCAAGTTTCCTGATTCGGATGTGAGGAGATTCCTGCAAAGTCCCGGTGAATCGCGGGGTCTTTCGCTAGCCGCTTAGGAAAAGCCTCGTATATAGTCCGCCCTCTTGCGCAGGTCGGGAATTTCCGGTTGCATCGTGCGAACTGGCTGACGGCGCGTGTCTCAATTGAGCCGCTGTTTGTTTGGAGTGCTTTTTGAAGCGCTGGCTCCTGATGAATACGGCGATTGGTAGAAGTAACTTATGGTTGATCGTTACCTCATTCGCGAATTTAACGTGGCCGACGAAGAGCTGGATTTAGCCTTCGATCTTTCCGACATCGACTTTGACAATGCCACGTCAGATGACTTGGCTGGTATCTACGGCTCAGTCACACAGTCGTTTGAATCGAATCAGATCATCGAAGGGACGATTATCCGCATCGACGGCGATGAGGTGCTCGTTGATATTGGCTACAAGAGCGAAGGTGTTGTGACCCTTGATGAATGGGACGACGCAGAGCCACCGAAGCCGGGTGACAAAGTCAGCGTGTTGCTTGAAGAGGTCGAAGACGACTTCGGCCTGATCATGTTGTCGAAGCGCAAAGCCGACCGCGTTCGTGAATGGGAACGGGTCATCAAGAATCATTCGGAAGGGGACGTCGTCAAAGGGATGGTCCTCCGAAAGATTAAGGGTGGATTGCTGGTCAACATCGGCGTAAACGTCTTTTTGCCAGCTAGCCAAGTTGATATCCGTCGTCCGCAAGACATCGCGGTTTACATCGGTCGCGAGATCGAATGTGTGATCCTGAAAATCGACGAAGCTCGCCGCAACATTGTGGTTTCTCGCCGCAAGTTGATCGAAGACCGTCGCACGACTCTCAAGCAGAATCTGCTCTCGGAACTCAAAGAGGGCGAGATTCGCAAGGGCGTCGTCAAGAACATCGCCGACTTCGGCGCGTTCGTCGATTTGGGTGGCATTGATGGCCTGCTGCATATCACCGATATGAGCTGGGGCCGCATCAATCATCCGACCGACATGGTCAAAATCGATGATGAAATCGAAGTCATGGTCCTGCACGTCGATCGTGAAAAGGAAAAGATCGCTCTCGGCTTGAAGCAGCGATTCCCGAGTCCTTGGGACGCAGTCGAATCGAAGTACCCGGTCGCTTCACGCATCCATGGCGAGGTCGTCAATGTCATGAGCTACGGCGCGTTCGTGAAGCTCGAAGATGGCATTGAAGGTCTCGTTCACATCAGCGAGATGTCCTGGACCAAGCGAATTAACCACCCGACAGAACTGGTGCAGATCGGTGACAAAGTCGACGTGGTCGTGCTCGGCATCAACAAAGAGAAGCAAGAAATCTCTCTCGGTATGAAGCAGACGTTGCCGAATCCTTGGGACGATGTCGCTGCGAAGTACCCGACCGGTGCTAACGTCAAGGGAACCGTTCGCAATCTCACGAATTACGGTGCATTCATCGAACTTGAAGAAGGTGTCGATGCACTGTTGCACGTGAGCGATATGTCTTGGACTCGAAAGATTTCGCACGCCAGCGAAATGCTCAAGAAGGGTCAAGAGATCGAATGCCAAGTTCTCTCGGTCGATCAAGAACGCAAACGAATTGCCCTCGGCTTGAAGCAGCTCGCCAGCGATCCTTGGGCGACCGACATCCCGTCTCGATTCCAACCGGGCGAAGTGGTCAAAGGCAAGGTCACCAAGATCACCAACTTTGGTGTGTTTGTTGAATTGGCTCCGGAACTCGAAGGTCTGCTGCACATCTCGGAACTCTCAGAGCAGAAGGTCGAGAATCCAGAAGACTTGGTCAAAGTCGGCGACGAGTTGGAAGTCCGCGTCTTGCGTGTGGACACCGACGATCGCAAGATCGGCCTCAGCCGCAAGTTGACTGGCGATCTGAAGGTGGAGGAGACTGCTGGCGGCGGAGGTAGTGGCGGTGCTGCGACTCCGGCTAAACCAGTTGCTCGCGAAGAGCTTAAGGGTGGTATGGGTGATGGCGGTGGGCCGCTCTTTGCACTCGGTGCAGCTCCGGCTCCAGTGGCTGACGGTGATGCGTCCGCCACAGAATAATGGAAAGCTAAACAAGCACGGTGCGACCTCGGTCGCGCTTGCTGACAGTTGTTAAACGAAGGCCCCGGTGAGTTTCTCTCCGGGGCCTTTTTTGTTTGTCTTGTGATTCAATCCTTTTGTGAATTGGTAAAGATTGATCGTCGCAACAGTTGAAACGATCGCGCCAACGCAAGTAAGGCAGTCAAACCTGAGCGGCATGACGGAGCATTCAGACTGCCCGTTACGACTGCTCTGTTTGCCGCATCGTCAGGACTGTTCCTCTCAACCGAGGCTGTTCTTTTTGAGAAGTCTCACCAACTCCGTCGATATCTCAATTGGATTGCCGCACGGATCGCGACTTTGTTTGGCCCGAACTCGATCGGAAAGTGAGTTCGAGCGGCCTGCATTCCGCGTCAGATGCTGACGTCTGACGTTTGACCTGCCACTTCCACGCTACTCCAACCCGAAGAACAGCAGGAACTCCATGCCTACGACAACATCTCCAAGACGACTGAGCCCAAGCCGCGTTCAAAACCCGTTGGAGACTTATCTCCGCGAAATTAACGAGACGGCATTGCTCACAGCCAACGAAGAGAAGGAGCTGTCCCGTGCGATCACGGCTGGCAGCAACGAAGCTCGTGACCGAATGGTTCGCGCCAATTTGAGATTGGTTGTGAATATCGCACGCGCTTACGGAAATAAGGGGCTGCCGCTGCAAGACCTGATTGAAGAGGGGAATCTCGGGCTGCTCCGTGCAGTCGAGGGTTTCGATCCCACAATGGGAACGCGTTTCAGCACCTACGCCAGCTATTGGATCAAACAGTCCATCAAACGAGCGTTGGTCAATACGGGCCGAACCATTCGAGTCCCTGCCTACATGGTCGAATTGCTTTCAAAATGGCGACGTGCGACCGCCCAACTGACCGATGAGCTGGGACGTCCACCAACTCCAGAAGAGATTGCGGTTGTCTTGCAGTTGCCGAAGAAGAAGCTTCGAATCGTGAAGAAGGCGATTCAGCTCTACAACTCAACTCCGCAAACTGACACAGGAGAGAACGGCTGGTCGCTCGGTGAGATGGTCGCTGACCAACGCCAAAAGGGACCAGAAGCGGAGATGGTTGAAACCGACAATCTCACACACGTCTACAAAATGTTAGAGACGATGGACCCTCGCGAAGCGACGATCCTGCGAATGCGTTTCGGTCTCGATGATTCTGAGCCGAAGACACTCAAAGAAATTGGCGAAGCGTTGGGTTTGACTCGTGAGCGAGTCAGACAAATCGAAAATGAAGCACTCAATCGACTCGCTAAGGGGCTGACTGGCGATTGAACGTTATGCACGACGCGTTTGAGATGGCCGAACGCATGGCTCAATGAGCTCGAATCACAGGCTTGCGACAGACTTTGACTGTCGGCAGCCAGTGCTTCGAGCTCTTTTTATGTCGGTCGCAAGATCTCAGTGGAACAAAGCTCGTTCGCGCAGAGGTCGGGCAATCCTCGTTCTGCAATCAAGATTGCGAACGTTGCGTTGACTCGACGACACGCTCGTGCGAGTTCTTGTTGGAGTGCGAGTAGTCGTGCCGAGTATTCAGCAATCGTTTTCTCAACAATCTGCAAGTTGGCCTCTTCTTGAGTTTCCATATCGAGCAGCTTTCTGCCTCCCAAGGCTGTCGGTCGAGCCTCCCAAGCATTGAGGATTTGTAAGACCCACAGCACGCTAGCGTCACTCGCGAGTTGCCGCATCATCGCATCCGGATCGTGCGGAAAAAGAAAATCGCTGATCACGACTCGCACAGTCTGTCGCTTCAAGCGGATGGCTCGTTCGTCGAGTGCTTCGCGTAGCGTTCGTTTGCCGACAAACGGGAACGAATCGAGTCGATCGAGTGACTCAAGCGGCAATGGCTCTAGCGGAGTGCCATCGGTAATCGGAATCAGCGCTGGCCGCCCACCCAAGTTCCCGCCGAGCAATGTCAGCATAGTTGCCAACTGTCTTGCCACGGTCGCCTTGATCGGGGCGTTCTGGGCGGTCGGAGCGAGAGAATCTCGCGTTGGATCAGACGACATCATCGAGCAACTGGCGTCGAGCAATATCTCCATACGCGGGCTGATCTCTTCGCGATAGAGCCTTACCATTAAAGCATCCGATCGTGCGTAGGCCGCCCAATCGAGGTGTCGGATATCGTCGCCAGGGTGATATTGCCGGTGTTCCTGAAATTCGAGTGAGCTGCCAGTGCCACGCCCCAACAATTCGCCGGATCGCCCCGAAACGGGCATCCTCGGCAACCCTAGCTGATAACGCGCCACCGCCTGTTGCACTTCCGGATCGAATCTCATGCGGCGCGAGCCTCGTTACGAGTGAGACGCACTTTTCGTCAAACGGTTGTGGAATCAAATTCTGGCGCCGGTTCGTCACCAAGCTGCGCGACGAACGTTCGTCGCGGCTGCTGCATGATTTCTCGAACTCCAGCAAACATCGGCTTCAGGTTGAACAATATGCCGAGTCCTGCGGCGATCGTTAGCAGAGTCATTTCTCTGGTCACAGACACTGTTGATGACGTGCCGCCGACACTGAACGAACTGTTTCCGGCGACGGCATTGAGCATTTCAAAAGGATTGGTTACTCGCAGAATTGCAAACTGCTCCAGAGCACCTTGCTTCACGCCAAACAACATCGGGAGATATGGGACGATCAAGCCGAACAAAAACAAAATGAGAATG
>CAIJTL010000455.1 GCA_903823545.1 uncultured Planctomycetaceae bacterium | reverse complement strand
CGGTCCATGCGTCGGTGACGAGCCTTGAAGACTTGGCCCATCCCACCGGCCCCGATCTTTTCCATCAGGACGTAGTTGCCCAAGGTCAACGATTTTCCCTTGCCCCTGTAGACCTCTTCGGCTTGGAACTTGGTCAGCTTCTTCTGCTTGACCAATTCACGAGCCAGTTCCTCAGCGTCTTTAGGCGACGATTGGGGGGGAATGAAACTCTTGAGAGTGTCTCCAGCAAGAATCCCGCTGTCCTCAAGCTGTTTGACGAACTGCTCCAGAAGAACGGCCATAAGCGGACACTCACGGAAGAGCCAAATGTTTCAAAGAAGATGCCGCAATATCGTCCACAATGGGCCGGAGCTTTGCCAGCGTCTCCACTCCTTCGTTGCCAGCTTTGATGTCACAATGGCGGTTGAATTGTCGTGAAGTCATTGGCAAACGGCATCACTCGTCACGAACTTGGCCTTGAATCTGCCCAGCCATCAACCGCCGCACCTCGTCTGCCTTCTCAACACCCGACAACGGCAGCAAAGCAATCTTCGCCTACGCGGTAGAACTCGAATCAGTTTCACCGCAGCCGAAGTGGTCAAGATGAGGTGGTTGTTGCAAAATAGAATCCGTCATCCAGTACGCTGACAATGCGGGTTTGCACCGCAACCGGAAGACAAATCGCGACTTGATTTTAAGGAACCGAGGTCACAAATCGTGAGACATGCACGCCTTACCCGTCTGCGACGTCTTGTCGAGAGCCCATTGATGCAATTTGTTTCGGAGTGTGTTCTGCTTGGAACCTCAACGGCCGAAGTCCTTGATGACTTTGCCGCCACCGAGCATTCATGGTAGGTCGGATCGCATCACGGTGTTTTCCTCTTTGGGATATTACAAGTCTTGCAATGCGCTCCGGGGCTTGTCGAAGGCTTTGAACGTTGGTTTCGAGCGATTCCCGATGACTCCGCCAATACTCCACCTGCAAATCCCGAATGATGACCACGGTCGCCATTAGTTATCGGGATGTGGATCACCAGAAGAAATTGGTGTTCCCGCCTGGGAGAGTTCGTCCGATTGGGGGGACTGCAAATTCGGTGCAGGTGAAACGACAACGAGACTCAGCCAGGGGAGTCGACCTGAATTGCCTGACGTGACAAAGCGGTAGAAAGTCCCGCGCGAGATTGGCCGATTCGTAGCACGGGTGGCTCGCCTGTGATTTTTCTGTCGCATCATCCAAGCAGGCAAGCTCCCTACCTTTCGATTTGCAACGTGCTCCCACCTGATCTCAGCATTTCGTCAAAGAGGACCACCGATGCCCTCGTTAGAAATCTTGGACCGGTTTGAATCAACGCCACAGGCCCCAACGACATCGCGGCCATCGGCCCTCGCCGAATTTCAATCACGACTTCAAGCGGCTCGGCTGCGTGAGCAGTCTCACGAAGCTCGGTTCGAAGCGTGGCAGCGTCGTTGGGCTGACGCCAAGGGCCAATTGATTCAACGACTGGATGCCATTGATGAACAGCTCGCTCGAATGTCCGACAGCAGCCGGACATCGCCTAAGCTGACGATCGTCCGTCATGAGTCTTTCGGGCACGATTAATGACCGTGCGGACGATTCACTGTCGAGGGGCCGGTTACTGGTGTGTGGGACCGGCCCTGAAGAGCCGGTCTACGCCAGGATTGGGACGATCGCCGTTTGCAGTTCGCCGCCGGTGACATGCACTTGGCTATCCGGGCCAATGAGCACGTTGATCTCGCTACGAACACCGAACTCTGGCAAGTAGATTCCCGGCTCGACCGAGAAGCAGGTGCGTGGCAGGACCAGCCGCTCTTCGTGAGTTTCGAGGTTGTCCATGTTGGCCCCGTTGCCGTGGACTTCCTGGCCGATGCTGTGCCCCGTGCGATGCACGAACTTGTCGCCGTAGCCAGCAGCAACGATGACCGCTCGGCAAGCGTCATCCACTTCCCAACCTTGAAGCGGACGCTTCTCCGCGAACGCTGATTTGACGCAAGCGATCGCCGCGTCGCGAGCAGCAGCGACGACTTTGAACACGTCCGTGAATCGAGCGGGCACACTGTCGCCTACAAAGCCGGTACGAGTCAGGTCGCTGTAGACCGATCGAGGTTGATCGAGTTTGCCCCACAGATCGACCAACACGAAATCCCCTTTGCGGATTGTCGTGTTGGCACCGGTTCCGGTTTCATAATGAGGATCACCGCTGTTGGGACCGACTCCGACGATCGGCGGGTGATAAGTCGTCACGCCGTATCGAGCGAAGTGATCCATGATGGTTTGCTGAACGGCGACTTCGGATGTCTCGCCGTGCGATCGAATCTCGTCTGCGATGAATTTCCACGCGATGTCGTATGCGCTGTTGGTGACTTTCTCTGCTTCAAAGTGCATCCGAATCTGGTCGTCGTCCCAAGCCGCCTCGAAGAGCTGAATCAAATCTCCCGACGAGGCAACTTCGACACCAAGCGACTTCACCAATTCAACGGTCCCGGCATCCACTCGCGACACATAGGGGTTGCCATTGCGCGGCGAGTACTCCATCGCGACCCGCTTCATCCCGCCGACAAGGCTCGCGATCCCCGCTTCGAGCTCTTGCCACTTCAGATAGACCGTCTTTGAGCCGGGCAAATGATCAATCGCCCCCGTCTCGATGCGATGCACCAATCGCTTCGGCTCGCCGTTAGCAGGAATGCAGTAAAAGAATCGCCGCGAAGTCACAGGCATCTCACCCATGCCAAGCACTCGCCGAGCCAAAACATTGCTCCCTCGAAAGTCATACAACAACCAACCATCAAACCCGAACTGCCGTAGTGCTTGTTGAATTGCAGAAACGTCGAACATCGTTGTTCCCTGAATGATCTCGATTGAATTACCAATTGGGGTCGGAAGCACAATCGTGGTACTCCCAACCCCTTCGTGTTTTATCGATTCGTCGATGCTTACTGGAGAAAGAAAAACCGCTCCGCTTCTTTAACGGTTTTCGGGTCTCTTTCTCGCAGCTTTTCGAGGTTGGCTCGGGCTTGCAAAGCAGCTGGCGATGCGGCTTCAGGCTTTACCACTTCAGCGGGTTTGTTGCCTTGAGTTGTTTCACCGGACTTGGTTTCAACCTTGGCAACCTCCGTCGATTTCACCTCGACTTTGGGTTTGTCGCCCGCTTTGTCTTCGGTCTTGGTGTCCACCTTCGGAGGTGCGATCTTTGCCGCGGTCAGCAGGTAGCGAACGATCGCTCGTTTGATCGACGGGATGTTGTAGTCCCCTTCGCCGTACAGCTTCATCAAGCGATCCTGCACGGTCCAATCTTCCCAGCGAGCGAGATCGGCGACGACGAGGTCGGCCAATTCCGGGCGGTCGAGTAACTCACGCATCGATTGACGCAAGCGTTCTTTCGAGATGCGGCCGTTGCCGTAAGTCCACATGAAGCGGAGGGCCTGCATGGCAGCGTAGGTTTCGCTGAAAGGGACTTTCTTGTCCTTTAGCTTCCCCTTATCGATGACGTCCAAGCCCTTGTCGCCTGTGAGGAGCAAATAACCGGAGATCAAGCCATCAATGCCAAGGCGGAAATCCTGAACCTGTTCGTCGATCTTTGCCGCCATCATTTTGGCGTCATCGTCATTGCCACAAAGTCCGAGCAGCAATCCATACAAGCCAAGACGTGTCGGGGCGGTCTCTTTGTTGCTGACCCATTTGCGAATCTTCTCGCGATCCATCTTCTCTTTGATTTTGACAATCTCTTCATACGGAGCGTTCGCGAATTCGCCGTAAGCATCGTTCGCGACCAATTGGTCCGAGAACTCCAAAAACTTCAGGAAGTACTCCAAGCGTTTACCGGGCATCGACTCGGGCGACGGTGCCTGCACGATGTATTGGTACGTGGTCTCCGTCACTTCGAGCGGACTGCTCCAGTCGATCTCTTTGTCCTTCGTTCCGAAGAGCATGAAGAGGTCCCCCTTCTTGCCGGCTCGGAAACGCGGCACCGTGATCTTGTCGTCCTTCTTGAGTTTGTCTTTCGGGCCGCGTGCAACTTCGATGATCGAGTAGGTTGTGTTCCCTGCAGATTTTTCTTCCGGAGCTTTTCCCTCAACCCACTGCACCAACACCGCAGCATCAGCAGCAGTGAGCTGTTCGCTGAGCGTCAGCGACGGGGCCGAACAAAACGGACAGCAGCGAGCGACCATCTTCACGTGCCGTTCCGCACGAACGGTCTGCGGAACGAGGAGTGCAAACGCGGCGAGGACGATAAGCAGGCGGAATTTCATGGCGGGCTCCTTTACGTAGTGCAAGCTGCCTGCTTGCAACATCCAGTCGTTCAAACTCTCGTTCACATTCGTCTTCGAAGTTTTATTCGTGCGGCATCGCAATGAAGCCAGCTAAAACTCGCAAGCTGGCAGCTTGCACTACGAGGACCGCTATTTCTCAATCACAACCGCGTCTTCGAGTTCGTACATCGCGGTGAACTTCTCGATCTCTGATTTGATGCGAAAGATGCCGACGACGTCAAACGGGCGGTTCTGAATGTAATTGGTTGTGACATCTTTGCGCAGGAAGGT
>CAIJTL010000454.1 GCA_903823545.1 uncultured Planctomycetaceae bacterium | reverse complement strand
GGCGCGAAGAGCGATGCGGTGCTGGCAAAGTTGGAGGCTCCGGCATCGGCGTTCGGAGCGACCAACTTTGGATCTGCGTTCGCTTGGGCACGCGACATCTGCGTGAAAGCTCCGGCAGGAGTGAAGCAACTGCATCTCTTCACCGACTTACAACAATCTGGGCTGGACTGGACCGAGGTCGAACCGCTGCCGCTCGAAGTCAAACCGCATCTGCATGATCTTGGTCGCCCAGTTGTCAACAACGTCGCGGTCACTGAGGTCCGCACTCCGCGCCTGTGGGTGCGGCCCGGTGAGGCTCCGACTATTCGAGCGTCGGTACTGCACGGCGGAACGTTTGCGTTGGAGGAAGTGGCGATTGTCTTAGAGGTCGGGCGAATTGATATGAGCGGGACGGCGCTAGTCGCAGGTGAGTCGCAACAGACTCGCAGCGCGCGACGCAGCACGACACCGGCGGCTAGCGCCTCGCCGCTCACGGGTGCGCGCACCGACTTCTCCAAGTTGGCCGAGCGGATCACGAAGCGGGAGCGGGTGAAGTTGGAACCCGGTGCGACAGTGATGCTCGACTTTGAATTGCCCGCGTTGAGCGAAGGCTTGTGGCAAGGTCGTGTGACGGTTGAGTACGACGACGATTTGCCGTTCGACAATCAACGGTTCTTCGCGATCTCGGCGACTCCGGCGTATCGGGTGCTCCTCGTCAACGGTGTAACCGACGGATCGTCGATCACGAGCGAGACGTATTTTCTCGATAAGGCGTTGCGGCTGGCGGATGAAGGTGATTCGTACTCGGCCAGTCCGTTCGCTCCGACTTTGCTGACCTATGCCGAAGGAACGACGCTGCCGAAGTTGTCCGACTACGATGCGGTCGTGTTGGCTAATGTGGCAGATGTCGCGAAGCCGGACGCGGAGCAGTTGGCATCGTTCGTTCGTGGCGGAGGTGGCCTGTTGGTCTTCACCGGCGATCGAGTGACCGCGAAGAGCTGTTCGACATTGACTGATGCGGGACTGACGGTCGGCGAGATCGGTGACACGAAAGTGACCAACGATTTGCCGTGGCGACTAACTCAGTTCGATGGCAAGCATCCGATCTTTGAACCGCTGAGTGACCCGCAGCATGGCGACTTGCGAAGGCTGATCTTCGCGGCCTACACGAAAGTAACTGCAGCTCCAGAGACGACGGTGCTGGCTCAGTTCAGCACTGATGACCCGGCAGTGATGGAGCGTCGAATCGGTGACGGCATGATGTTGTGGGTCACGACCTCGTGTGGGCGAGACTGGAGCGATTGGTGTCGTAGCCGCTTGTTCCTGCCGACCGTGCATCAGTTGCTCGGCTATGAAGTTGGCCTGACGACGGGTGGCCGAGTCCGCTCGCGGTTCGTCGATTCCGAACCGAAAACAGCGGTCGGAGGTCAACGGCGCGAAGTCGACGTGGCGGAGCCGCGCGACACAGATGCCCTGACCTCCGCCGCGATTCCAGGCGTCGATCAGTTCGATCGCTTCGCCGAGATCATCAACGTCAGTCCCCGCGAGTCCGACACCGATCGTTGCTCAAAGCAAGAGTTCGAAGATCGGTTCGCCGTGAAGTTCATTGATGAAGACGGCTCAACGGTCGCTCAAACAGCAGGCTTGGGGAACGTCGAACTTCAACAAGACGAACTCTGGCACTGGGTCGGCTGTGTGCTGTTGGCGGTGATGCTGTTGGAAGGTTTCGTGGGGAATCGGACGACGGCGTAAGAGTCGAAAACGAATTTCGATTTTGATTGGGATCAATCATGAGTACGACAATGAATCGCGAGGCCGCGTTCCTCAACCGTTTTCGATCGGTGTGGGCGCGCAAGCGGCGTGTTGAGCTGGGGCAGGTCGGTGTGACGACGCTGTTATTGGCGTTGATTGGTTTGGGAGTATTGGCCTTTGCAGATTACTCGCTGGAGTTGGATCGGTCCGCGCGGATCGTTTCGCTTGGAGCGATGTTGGTAGCGATCGCGGTATTCGCGGGGAACTCGCTGTGGCGAACGATGAGGCGATGGAGTCAGCCGACGACGGCGGCAGAGATCGAAGCGGCGTTTCCGGAACTTGGTCAATCGGTACGGACGACGGTGCAGTACAGCACGATGCAGGTCGATCAGGTTCAGTCCGAAGGTGTCGCCACGACGCTCGTGACCGCGCTTGCCGAGCAGACTCATCAACGCGCGCTGCCACTTACGATCGAAGATGTTGTGCCGGTGAAGAAACTGTTATGGATTGCGTGTGGGCTGGCGGTGGGGACGATCGCCTACTTGGGTGCGACGGGGGTCAGTTGGCAGTGGCGCAATGCGGCTCAGCGAGCGTCGTTCATGGCCGATGTCCCGTATCGAACGTTGGCGGTCAAGCCGGGGAACCACACGGTTGACGAGGGAGCTGATTCGCAAGTGCGGGTCGAGTTGACTGGCCGAACGAACCGCGACGTGACGCTGTTCACTCGTCTGGCCGGAGATGCCGACGCCGAATGGACGGAACGAAAACTGGAATGGCTCGACACCGAAGCCAGCGGCCAAGAGGCGAAGGAGAAGCTGGCATCAACTCAGTTCTTCGGGTTGTCTCGACCGCAGGCGGCTTATGCGGCTCACCTCGATCGGCTGACGAAGCCGGTGGAATACCGCGTGACGGCGGGCGAGTTGGCGAGCGCGACGTATCGAATCGACATTCGTAGGCCGTTGCGGATCGACGAGGTGAAAGTCGATCTCACACCGCCGTCGTACACCGGGCAGCCGACGAGTACGTCGCTCGACCCGAACTTGTCGGTGTTGGAAGGGACGGTGGCTAAGTTCTCGATTCAGTTCGACAAGCCGGTCAAGTCGGCGGCGATTGTGCTCGCTCCGAGGAAGCAACCGCGCGATGACGACGACAAGAACGAGCCGGTCGTGGTGCCGCTATGTAGCCATCACGCTCCGCGTGATGAGCCGAATGGTCAAACGGCTTTGTTGACGACAGACGCTTTGAATGGAACCGCGCCGGGAGACACTCGGCTCGTCACGCGGAGCGTGACGGCTACGTTGGGAACGACGATGGTGGCGGAGCTCACGCTCAACGAAGACCGCAACTACAGCATCATTGCCGAGGCCGAGGCCGAGGACGGGACTTCTTTGCCAGAGAACAAGTACCGCATCCGCGTGCGACAGGATCAGCCGCCGCAGGTTTCATTTGAGTCGCCCGACGATGCGATCGAAGTTCACACTCTCGCCGAGTTGCCGATGCGAGTCCGCCTGCGAGACGACTACGGATTGTCGAAGGCGGGAGTCGTCTTCCAGATCAACAACGAGCAGGAAGTTCCGTTGATCGCGCAGGACTTCGAGGCGGTCGTGTCAGCGGCGAACGAAGTGGCGACGACGGGGAAGGTCTCGCCGATGACACAGGCAGCGTTGGAGAAGGTGCTGCCTCTGGAAGTCTTCGAGCTGACTCAAAAGGACAGCGTGATGTACTTCGCGTTCGCCGAAGACAACCGGCCCGACTCGCCACAGCGAACGGAAACCGAAATGCGGTTCATCGACATCCGCCCGTTCAAGCGGACGTACCAAGTCATCGACCCCGACCCGATGCCAGCGGGAATGGGGGGCGGGAATTTCAAGACGCTTGGTGAATTGATTCAGCGGCAGCGACATTCACTCAACCGCACGATGCAGATCGAAAAGCGGGCGGCCAGTGGACGGACTCCCGATGCTTCAACGCTCGATCAATTGATGACGTTCGAGAAGGACTTGGCGGGCAGTGTCCGCGAAGTCGCCGAAGGGCTGATCGCTCGTGGCTTCGATGATGTCGAACTCTTCTTTCAAGCCGAAACGTCAATGCTGGCGGCAGTCGATTCGCTCTCCGTCGGCAAGTGGGAGAACGCGACGCTGCAAATGAAGGACGCGCTCAAGTACCTCATCGAAGCTCGCGAGAACCTGCAAATCACGATCTTCAAAAACCCCGATCCCGCACGACTCGCCGCCCTGCGCGCGTTCGATCGCTTGCAGGCTCAGAAGCTCCGCCGACCGAAGACCGACAAGGAAGAGGCTCGTGAGTTGATCCGTCGGCTGGAGGAGTTGATCGGCCAGGAAGCAACGGTGGTGAGCGGGTTGGAAG
The DNA here is from genome assembly GCA_903823545.1 of uncultured Planctomycetaceae bacterium. Taxonomy (GTDB): domain Bacteria; phylum Planctomycetota; class Planctomycetia; order Planctomycetales; family Planctomycetaceae; genus SXKJ01. Next base: position 4,159 of record CAIJTL010000454.1, on the reverse strand, counting down.
AGGACGGGGAAGAACCAAGCGCCAAGAGCCAAGAACCAATGGAAGAGAAGGCAGTGCCGAAGAAGTCAGAGGACAGCGATCGGAAGGCAGAAGCCAACTAACTCGAAGCGTGAGCGAGGGTGAGTGTCGTTGGACATGGAGTTGGAGAGTCGTTGGATGTGATGAGTCGAGGGACGTTCGCCCTCGCTTCGGGTTAGTGGAATGACAGGAGACAAACTCATGAAGACATATTTTGGGCAAACGTTCGCGGCGTTTGTATTGATGGCGATGCAAGCTGGAAATCTTCCGGCTCAAGATGTTTCGAAGCCTGAAGCTGCGAAGGTTGATGAGGCGAAGCCCGATCAAGCCGAACCACTGAAGGTGGCGAAGCCAACTCGCGCGGAGTTGCGGGACAAGCAGCTTGACGTGTCACTCGAAGCGAGGGACATCGAACGGATTCTTGGGAAGCTCAAGAAGGCATCGGAGCTCTCGAAACAGCGAATCACCGAAGCGGCCAAGGTGGCGGAGTCAGCTTCAACGTCGCTCGATAAGGGGGACTCGAAGGCCGCACGGGCGGAGGCTCAGCAGACGGCGGAGATGTTCCGGGAGATCGCGAAGCAGTTGGAGGCGTTGCTCAAAGAGGAGGCTCCGCAGCAGATTGCTGAGGCTCGCGAATTGGCAAAGCAGCTTGCGAAGGCCGAACGGGAGTTTGCGGAGAAATTTCAAGGAGCACTCAATCCGACACAGGCCACATCGGGGAAGGGAAAGATCGATCCAAAGTCGCAGGTCAAACCGTTGACTGACCCCGACATGAAGATGGCCGGAAGTCAGGGGAAGTCACAGAAAGGTTCTGGCGGGAAGAACGGCGAGCAGAACGAGGACGACAAAAACTCTGACAAGAAAGAGGCCGACGGCAAGCAGCCCGATGGAAAGAAGAGGGACAAGCCGGAACCAAACAAAGGGGAGGCCGATCAACCGGGCGACAAGGGAACGAAGCCTCGCACCGATGGCAAGAACGGTGGCGATAAGCCGATGCCGGATGGTCAGGGCGGGGCGTCTGAAGACAAAGAGAAGGACAAAGGGAGCGGCAAAGACAAAAGTCCGGATGGAAATGCTGGTGACAAAAACAAAGACGACAAGAAGCCCGGAGCCGACGGCAAGTCTGAAGACGAGAAACACGGTGACAAGGACGGCAAGACGAAGGGCGACAGTGGTTCTGGCAAGGATGAGCCGTCTGACAAGCCGGGTGCCGGTGCGGGTCAGAAGAAAGAGGACGGCAAAGACGGAGACGAGAAGCAACCGGGCGGAGGCGGCTCCAAGAAAGTGGACAAAGACAAGCAGAAGCCAGGTGACGATCAGGATGGCTCTGGCGGCGACAAACCGAACGACAAGAAACGTAATGGTTCGGGAGACGGCTCGGACGATGAGCAGATGAACGACAAGGGACGCAAAGGCCGCGCAGCGCCGCTCACCGCCGAACAACTTCGCGAGATGGCGGCAGCTCGTGCGGACCAACTTGCTGAACGAGGCAAGACGTTACAGGACGTCCTCAACGCGATCGCTCAATCGACCGACCCAAACGACAAAGATGCAGTCGCGAAAATTCAGGCCATCAGCAAAGAGATCGACGTCAACAAGCTCGTCGCCGAAATGAGTGCCGTCTCAAACATGATCCGCTCGAAGAAAGACGACGACGCGAAACTGTCGAGCCTCGATGCGGCCGAGCGATTGGAAATCATGGCTCAACGCTTGGACGGAGCGTATCGCGGCATCGTTGCTCCGCAGGCCGAAGAACTGCGAAAGCTCGAACAGGCACTGGCCGACCTGCGCGACCAGTTGGAGAAACTCGAAACGCCATCACAAGTCGCCGCGTGGCATCGTGAGGCTCGCGACCTATTGGACCAACTCGACAAGCTCGGAGTGAACCTGAAGGCACGCGAAGAACTTGAGATCGAAATGAAGAAGGCGGGCTTCAGCGTTGGTGATCGCGTCCGTCGCGACGTCACTTGGGGCCTGATCGATGGCCGCTACGACACTCCGGCTGGCTACAACACCGCGATCATCCACTTGCAAGAAGATGTCCAAGAGCGGATCCAAGCTCTGATCCTCGGAGACCTCGGCAACGTTTCCGACGACGCGACACCGCCGAAGTACCAAGAGTTGGTCGAGAAGTACTACGAGGTGCTATCGAAGAGCAGGAAATCCGAAACTCGAAATCCGAAACCCGATGGGAAGACGAAGAAGTGAGTGGCCGATGGCTTTCGGCCAACGGTTCTCGGCGATCGGCCAGTCGTTTGGGTTTTGAGACTGGGATTTGTTTTGAGCTTCGGATTTCGGGTTTATCAACCATGTTGGCTTCATTTCAATTTCTATCGCCGCTGACCTCTGCTGTATTTGCAGCGATTGTTTTGGGGTTACTCGTTGGGTTCGCGTTGCTGCGTTGGATCGGCGGACCTCCGGCGGCGATCGCTCGCAAGTGGGGATTGATCGGGCTTCGAGTGACGGCGGTTGGGACGTTGGTGGTGATTCTGCTCAATCCGTCGGATGTCTCGCAGACGCCGGGGCCGATTGACCGGCCAGACATTTTTTATCTGCTCGATTCATCGCAGAGCATGGCGGTTGGTGATAAGGAGACTCGGTTTGAACACGCTCAGCGTTTGATGCGCGAGGCGGATCAGGCGACTCGTGATGAAGGACATGCGCTGGTGAAGCTGTTTCGGTTCGGGCACCGGTTGGCGGCGGTTGAGGCCCCACTAACCCGAAGCGTCAGCGAGGGCGAAGGTCTCAACGGCTCGGTAAAGAGCGAAGCGCCTGCGACATCCTCCCTCGCTTACGCTTCGGGTTACTTGATGGCGGCGGAATCGACTTCTGCTGCAAGCGGTGCGGCGAAGGTCAAGCAGAAACTGCTCGCTCCGACCGATTCGGATACGCAGTTGCTCACGGCGCTGCGGCAGGTGCCGAGTCGCTTCGGGCGGCGGCCACCGGCGGGGATTGTGTTGTTTTCAGATGGGCGCGCTCGTGATGAAAGCGGCGTCGATCAATTGGCGAAGCAGTTCGCGATGCTCAACGTGCCGGTGCATGTCGTGCCGGTCGGTGATACCGCGAAGGGAGGCGATGTCGCGATCGTGGCGTGCGTCGTGCCGCCTCGCGCACGGAGGTTTTCAGAGGTCGAGGTGCAGGTCTTCTTGAGGAGCTACGGCTACGACGGACGTCGGTGCGAAGTGTCGCTCGTCGCGCCGAGTAGTGTGGAAGGGGAAGCGGATAAGAACCTCGCTCCGCCAGTTCCTGTCACGTTGCATGACGGATTTCAATCGGTCGGCTTGAGCTTTCGCACCGATTCAAAGACTCGCAAGTTGCAGGTCAATGTGTCGTCACTGCCGGATGAAGTCTCGACGGCGAACAACTCGTTCAAGGCGGAAGTGCAAATCGACCGCACGAAGATTCGCGTGTTGTATGTCGAGGGAAGTTCGCAGCCGTTGCAGCCAGTACAGACGGGGGCTCGGTACGAAGTGCGCGGGCCGTACTCCGATTTGCAGAAGGCATTGACCGAGGACGATGACATCGAGTGTGTTGTGCTCCACACGCCTTATGGTCGCGGGCGAGTGACTCGCGTCACGGATGGCAGCGCGGTGACGGGACGTGGCTTCCCAGAAACGGTTGCAGAACTCTCCGCGTTCGATGCGATCATCTTGAGCGACGTCGCCGCGGATGCGTTCACCGAACAACAACTCGCCTGGCTCGAAAAATGGGTCGGGCAACGCGGAGGCGGGTTGTTGATGGTCGGCGGTCAACGCAGTTTTCGAGCGGGTGGTTGGGACGACACGCCGCTCGCCGAGATGTTGCCGGTTGAGATGCGGAACGAAAACGATTGGCTCCCCGGTACGCAGGTCAGCGTGATCGCTGAGCCGCAAGCGATGTCGCATCCGCTCTGGACCATCGTCACCGACGAGCGTCAGAACCGGGACATCATTGGCCAGTTCCCGTCGTTCTTCGGAGCCAATCGCTGGGCTAGCGTGAAGTCGAACCTGACACGCGTGCTGGCGATGTCGAACCTCGCCGCCGCAGAGGTTCCCGCGACAGTCGCAAACACAGCTCCACCAACGGCGACCAAGAAGCCGAGCTTCTTTGAATCGCTGCAAAAGAATCTGACAGGGAAGAAGCCCGCCGGAACTGCAACAGG
>CAIJTL010000453.1 GCA_903823545.1 uncultured Planctomycetaceae bacterium | reverse complement strand
CAGCAGACGTTTCCGAAGCTGCTGCAGAAGAGCGGCTATCAAACGGCGATGATCGGCAAGTGGCATCTCGGCAGCACGCCGACCGGATTTGATTACTCGGATGTTTTGATCGGGCAGGGGCCGTACTACAACCCGCCGATGTTGCTGAACGGCAAGAAGGTGCAACGCACCGGTTATACGACCGAGATCATCACCGACCTCGCGGTGGACTGGTTGGACAAAGGCCGCAATAAAGAAAAGCCGTTCGTATTGATGTGGCAACACAAGGCGCCGCACCGTGAATGGACGCCGGGGCCGAAGCAGTTCGGCCTCTACAAAGACGTGACGATCCCGGAACCGCCGACGCTGTTCGACGATTACTCCGGTCGCGGCACAGCGGCTCACAAGCAAGACATGACGATCGAAAAAACGCTGACACGATTCGACCTCAAGTTCGATCCGCCGAAGAATCTCAACGCCGAACAACTCGCGGCCTGGCACCAAGCGTATGACGCGGAGAACGCCGAATTCGAGAAGGCGAAGCTGACAGGCAAAGAACTCGTCCGTTGGAAATATCAACGTTACATCAAGGATTACCTGCGCTGCGTCGCAGGAGTCGATGAGGCTGTCGGTCGCATGTTGAAGTATCTGGATGACAACGGGCTGGCGGAGAATACCGTCGTGATTTACTCGTCCGATCAGGGCTTTTATCTCGGCGACCACGGCTGGTTCGATAAGCGGTTTATGTACGAACCGTCGCTGCGGATGCCGCTGCTAGTCCGCTGGCCCGGCGTGACGAAGCCCGGTTCGCTCAACACGGACCTCGTGCAAAACCTTGACTTCGCAGAAACGTTTCTCGACATCGCCGGTCTCGCCGCCCCGTCCGACATGCAGGGCCGCAGCATCGTCCCGCTGCTGAAGGGGCAAACGCCGAGCGATTGGCGAAAGAGTATTTACTACCACTACTACGAATTCTTCTCTGACCGCACTGCGTCGCACGAAGTCCGCCGCCATTACGGAGTTCGCACCGACCGTTACAAGCTGATCCACTTCTACAACGAAGATGAGTGGGAGTTGTTCGATCTGCAAAACGATCCTGACGAAATGAAAAGCATTTACGCCGACCCGGCAAACGCGGACTTGGTCAAACAGCTTCAAGCGGAGATCGTTCGCCTGCAAAAGCAGTATCAGGTGCCGGACGATCGCGGGAAGTTGAAGGGATCGGAACTGTAAGACCACCGTGAAAACTTCAAGGTCCAAATCCATTTCAACAAACGACTCTCACATCGAAGGATCATCCCCGCCATGCCCGCTCGTCCCAGCTTGGTCATTGCTAGTCGCAACGCGAAAAAGCGACGTGAGATTGAGGAGCTGCTCGCACCGCACGGAATCGAAGTCCTCAACGTGGCTGATTTCCCTGATGTGCCAGAAGTAATCGAAGACGGCACCACGTTCGCCGAGAACGCCGCGAAGAAGGCGACTCAAACAGCACGGCATCTGAACCGCTGGGTGCTCGGCGAGGACAGCGGTTTAATTGTTGATGCGCTCGGCGGTG
>CAIJTL010000452.1 GCA_903823545.1 uncultured Planctomycetaceae bacterium | reverse complement strand
TGTCGTTACCAGCACCACCGTTGATGCTGTCATGATGGTTGCCGCCGGTGATGATGTCGTTTCCGGCATCGCCAGTGATCGTGTCGTTGCCATCTTCGCCGATCAGGCTGTCGTCGCCGTCACCGCCAGTGATGCTGTCAGTTCCGTCGCCACCGTCGATCGTGTCATTGCCACCCTGGCCTGTGATGACATCACGACCATCGCCACCCAACAGACTGTCACCGTAGAAAGGCGAGCCTGTAATCGTGTCGTTGCCGTTTCCACCATCGACCCGAATGCCGTTCGCGGCTAGGTTCGGGTAAGTGACATTGGTGACTTGGCTGAGGTCGATGATGTTCGACCCATCGCCACCTTTGACCACAATCGAAGTGACCGCAGTAGTTGCTACGTTTGGCGTTGTTCCGAGGATCGCACCGTTGGCACGCACTTCGACACGGCCAGCGGCGTTCTGTTGAATTGCGATACTGTCAACTCCATCGGAGCTGACAAACAATTCTCCGTTGACGAAGAGCGCGGCCACTGAGAGCAGCGTGCGATCTTCCATTTGTTCGATAGCGGCTGGTTGCCCATTGCACCGCGTTCGTCGAGCGTTCCGTCCAAACGAATGTAGCCAAGATTTGAGTTTCACGGCAGGGGATCCTTTCCCGGATAAACGCGGTCTTAAGAGTTCTCAGTCATCTTCCGAATCCGCATGCAGCACCGACTGTGCGACGGAGTTCGTTCATCCTTCCAATACGGCATATGACAGTCGTAGGTCCGATAAAAATGGGTCCGGCGGCACATACGGCATCACTGCCAGGAACGCTAAGACTGTTACCGCACCTACGACTGTTACAATCCCACCTCCGGTCGTTCCGCGTGCGAAAGATGTACGGCTTAGAACGATCATTCGGATCGTTTCTGCGGTGCCGATCAAAGCGGTCGCACGGGGTTCAGTTGCCGCCTAAAGGACGTCATAACTCCATGCGGTAGAACCCGATGGCGTTGTTTTGAGGTCAACAAGCCCGGTCGTTTCGACAAAGCGTTTGAGAGACGGGCACGCCCAACCGGAGTGAACTCAAACGGTTGATCCAAAGAATTAGACTTTGACGACTGTACCGCAAAATCCGGCGAGAATCACAAACAATGATCGCAGCAAGCAAACGATGCCAAGCGATTGTGACACCCCCCCAATTGCACTGCCTCAATCAGCACAATCAACAAAGTCAGCCACGCGCCTCGCTCACTACAACTAACAAACTCACCACAACTTTGAACGGCGGATTCGAACAGAAGAAAACAAAGGGAACGATGAAAAGCCCTGGCGGACCTCTCCGTTCCCTTTGTTTTCTTCAGTTCAAAATCTGAAAGTTTCAGATCGAATTGTGTTGAAGCGTTGACCGCTGCGATCACACTTCCGCCAACCGCTCCGTTGAGTCACCGAAGCTCTTGGGCCGCACCTCGAACTTGTCGAGCAGCGACAAATAGAGGCTGCACATCTTGCGGTTCGGCTTGCCGGAGTAATCGAGCACTCGGCCCGATTCCAGCTTCCCGCCGCCGCGACCAAGAACCACAACCGGCAACTGCGTCGCGTCGTGATGCCCCGACATCATGCTCGAACAGAACATGATCAAGGAATTATCGAGCGCGGTCCGTTCGCCCTCTTGGATCGCGTCGAGTTTCTTGGCGATGTAGCCCAGTTGCTGTACGAAGAACTGATTCACCTTCAACCAATCCGCTCCGTCGCTGTGCGACAGCAAGTGATGGATCATGTAGTCGATGCCGAGCTTCGGGAACCGCAGCGACGAATGATCGTTGTTGAGCTTCAGCGTGCAGAAGCGAGTCGTGTCCGTTTGGAAAGCCAGAACCAAAATGTCGCACATCAACCGCATATGCTCATCAATGTCCTGCGGCACTCCGTCGGCAGGCCGTGGAATGTTGGGTTGTGCGAGCGTCGGTCGCCAACCTTGCAGACGATTCGCCTTGCCTGCTTGTTCGATCCGTTGTTCGACTTCACGCACCGACGTTAGATACTCGTCGAGCTTTGTCCGATCCGCAGCACTGATTTTTCCACGAAGTCCGTTTGCATCTGCCAACACCGCGTCGAGCACGCTTTTGTCAGTCTTTGAGGCGTCCTCTTTGAAGAGACGGTCAAAAGCCAGAGCCGGATACAACTCCAACGGAGTCGGCGTCGTCGGTGAACTCCAGGAAATGTGTGAGCTGTAGAGCATCGAATAGTTCTTGTGGACTCCCGGATTCGCCGTCTCGCAACCGAGTACTAAGCTCGGGACTTTCGTTTGCGGACCGATCTGCTGTGCCAAAAGTTGATCGATACTGGTTCCCGACCGAATGTCCCCTCCTGACGCCAGCGGTGCCCCGGACAAAATGTTGCCGGTTTGCGAACTGTGAATGTTCCCCTTCAACGCCTCTTCGTTGTAAAGCCCGCGAATGAAGAGCAACTTCTCACGCACATCGGTCAGCGGTTCGAGCACCTTGCCCAGCTCCATCTCACGTCCGCTTCCCTTCGCCCACCATTCCTTACTGTGAAACCCGTTCCCTGCAAACAAACAAGCAAACCGTACCGGAGCCTGACTCCCCGGCTCCGTGGACTTCTTCGCCTCATCACCCCAAACCGTCAGCGATTCCATCCACGGCAAAGCCATCGTGACACCCAGGCCACGCAGAAAAGTGCGGCGATCAAGTGAATGGCTAGCAGCAACAGCGTTTGATCGATTCATGATGGATGTTCCCAATGGAAGTGGCTGAACTCGAATTGAGATAGCGTCTGTGTTTATCGGGGGTGGTAGTTTATCGGGGGTGGTAAGTGGATTCGCCGACAACTGCCGGTTCATTTCAACGACTTTGACGGCCTGAAGCGAGACGGTTTCCCATTGTTTGTCTCACGTCGGAACTGGATGAATCATTCTTTTGTCATCCCACGTTGATACCGAAACTGTTGGCTGCGAAGAATTGTTTCGACAGCGGCGGAGAAGCGGTAGTCGTGGGCTTTGAGTTGAGTGAGCATGTCATCCAGCAGCGGTTCGTCGGAAAGTTGGACGCCGCGTGCGAGAGCGTAACCCAGAAGTTTGCGGCAGAAGTGTCGCACGAAATCGTCGCGGCGGGTTTCGAGCAGATACGTGCGAAGGCCGGATGCGCCGGAGAACTTCGTACCATTCTTCAGTTCCACATTCACGTCGATCGCTCGGCCGGCGAGGTCTTTGTCGCGGCGACGGCCGATCGCGTCGAAACCTTCCAGCGAGAAGCCGAACGGGTCGATGCGATCGTGGCAGTGAGCACACGCGGCGACGCTCCGATGCTTCTCGACAAGCTGACGCACCGTGAGGTTGCCGTCCGATTCGCTTTCGGGAAGTTGCGGCACGTTCTTCGGCGGGCGGGGCAATCGCTCGCCGAGCAGCACTTCGCTGACCCAGTTGCCGCGCAGGATCGGGCTTGTGCGAGAGGCTCCCGATTGTTGAGCGAGCGTCGTCGCCATCGCGAGGATACCACCGCGACCGTGTTGTTTGATCCCATCCACGCGACGCCACAGCGGGCCGGTCACGCCGTCGATGCCATAATGTTTGGCGATCGCCTCGTTGAGCAGAGCGTGGTCGGCGTCGAGCAGCTCCAGCACCGACCCGTCGCGTTGATACAGATCGACGAAGAACCGCACCGACTCCTCATACATGTCGCCGCGCAGAGCGTTGAACGTCGGGAAAACCTGCTCGCTCTTTTCGCTGTGAGCGTCGAAGTTGCGGATGCCGAGCCACTGACAGGCGAACTCCGTCGACAACGCCCGCACGCGATCGTCCTTCAACATTCGCTTGGCTTGAGCGACCAATACGTCTGGTTCGTGCAGACGATTCTCAGCGGCGACCGTTCTGAGTTCTGCATCCGGCATTGAGGCCCACAGAAAATAACTCAAGCGGTTCGCAAGCGCCGTATCGCTGACCGGCGTTGCTTGAGTCGCGTCGTTTGCGACTTGCGGCCCTGTCGGTTCCGCGCGGTACAGAAACGCCGGTGACAACAACAATCGAGCGAGCGTCAGCCGGAACGCATCATCGTGAGGAACATCTTGCTTTCTCAGGTTCGCATACAGACCGCGCAGGTCGTGAACTTCCGAATCAGACAACGAGCGGCGGTATGCGCGATTCGCGAAGTCAACCAACGCATCAAGCTGTTGCGGTTCGGTATCGACCAGCCGTTTGCGAAACGCGGCCGCCGCATCGTGAATCGGTTTGCGTAGCGGAGCAAACACCTTCGGATCGGCGTCTTGAGTCGCGTATTCCATGAGCTGCTCGTAAGCATCCACCAGCATCACCGCGTCGTGGCTGACGTAATACAACTCGTCCCACAAGCGATTGAGCTTCGTTGTCTGTGCCTCGTCGAGCATCAAGCGGCTAAGGTGATGATCCTCGCGATAGAACAGCGTCAGCGTCACGACTTCATCCACAGGGACAATCCGCGAGTAACACAATGCCGCCGGAAACAGATTGCGGAACAACTCGAACCCCGCTTCGACGCGATGACTCGCCGCGCTTCCTTCGCTAACAAGAATCGGCGTTGAGTGCGCGATGCGGCGATTGTTGTCGGTCCATTGGCTGTTTGCGTTGATCTCCGTCGCTGTGCTTGTCACGAGGCCGGTCAAAGCCGCTGGCTTCGCAGTCAGCACTTGAAGCTGCACACTCCCTTCTTTCCCCGTTTCAGGATGCAGCACACCCGACGCGACCAACTCCGAGCCTTCGACCAAATCGGCCGGCAGACGAACTTCGATGACTGAAGGAGCCTTCACACACAGACTCGCAGCATCAACCGCTTGTCCGTTCGGATGGCGCCCGAAAAGTGCCGGATCAACTCCGAAATCAGTCTCGCGCAGTCCCGCTTCTCGCGGAGTATCAGTACGACTTTGCACTTTCACCGCGCGAAACAACGGACCACCGAACGAAGCCAACTGCCGATACAGCACCGCGTCCGGACTCTCCTTCGCGGTAGGCGGCCCGGCCTTCAGTAACTCTTGCACGGCGGTCGCCAGCTTCTGTTTTTCTTCCGTCGTCGCCGCTGATTGCCACTGAGCCAACAGCGAGCCCGCCGGAATCACCGCTCCCGTCACGCCGCCGGTCGTCGGCTCCGTATAGAAATGCCAAACTCCTTCGTTCCCCAAACGATCGGCGTGCGGGTTCGCCGCATGAACGTCGGGCGACACATCGCGTGCCAGATCCCAAACTTTGCTACCGTCGCCAATCGACGTCAGCGTCAGATCAACGGCCGTCAAATCGCACGAGTGATTCGCATCGCGCGGCCCGATCAATAGCAACACTAGGTCGCCAGGTTGCACAGTCACTTTCTCAATCGGGCCGAACGGAACTTCCTTCGCCCCTTGCGAAACTCCCGCCGCCAACTTCTGTCGAGTCGCTCCGCGTCGCAGTTCCAGCGACCACGTCACGCCGTTGCCGCATTCTGGATGAGCGTGTTGCACTTTCCCCTCGATCCGCAACGTCGCGGCAACGGGACTCGCCCAACCGACCGCCGCATTCAGCGTCGGCGACGGATGCACGGCCACGCCGTGCGGCTTCATGTTCCCCGGAATGCGGACGTGTTGATCAGACGAATTCGCCACCAGCAGCGGCGTCGCATCGCTCCCCCAACCGTTGACGAAGTCATACCCCGACGACTTCGCGAGCTTCGTCTTGAAGTGGCTGTCGATCTTCACCGGCCCGCCTGTCCCGACACCGAGATAATCGAGCCACGCCGCCAGCACCTCCCCGTCAACGCCATGGCGCTTCGCTAACTCAGCTTGGTCCGTCTTCCCCGGAGCGGCACTCGCTTCCGCCGCCGCGTTCAGACACTTTGCCGCGCTGGCAAACATCACTTCGCGCCGCGCGATCAACTCACGAGTCACATCTCGCACGTCGCGCAACAATAAATCCGGTCGACCTGCCGCTACCAATCGCGGCTGTTGCCAGACCACAAAATCCTGATCGTTTCCATCACCCGCATCGAACGCAGAGAGATACAACGTCACCAACTTGCCGTCCGTCGACGCAGGAATCTTCATCCGCGTTTCGTACTTCGTGGTGAGCGGACTAACCGGCTCCATCCAAGCCTTCGGCCCGCCGACTTTGCCGATATGCCCGACACTCGAAAATCGCCACAACGTTTGCTGCCACGTCGCAATTTCACCCGCGATCGCCACCGCATCCGCTGGCTTCGCCTGACGCCAGCGAGCTCGCAACCCATCCAATAACAGTGACGGTTCTTTGCCGGTGAGCGCGTTCCACAAAATGCCGAGATACTTTCGACTCAAACCGCGCTCGCTTGCGAGCGTGTCGATCGTCTTGCGTCCCGTACTCAGTGTCTCACGTTCAGCCAACGTCGCTTCCAGATATCGGTCCAGCGGCAGCCGTCCGCCGCCGTTCGTGTCGAACACGATTCCTTGCAGATTGACCTTCGTGCCGCCGCTTGAATCGGTGTCGTTGCGGTACACGCCGCGAATCTGAGCCAGCAACTCTTCCGTCCAATCGCGCCGAGTCACTGACGGCGAAAACCGAAACCCGTCCGGCAGCAACACGACATGCCGCGAGATTTCCTTTGCTGCATCGAGATACTTCGTCACCATCAACGGCGACATCACCAGCGCGTTCCCGGTATTCGTGAACCCTTCGCCCGCCGCGTTGTCCGCCGGAAACTCACGAGTCGGCTGCAAATCGACGCCGGTCAAATCGCGCACCGTGTTGTTGAACTCGACATTGCTCAACCGCCGCAACACCACCGGCCCCGGATCGCCCGCCTGAGACTTCGCTTCAACCTTCAAATACTCGCGCACCCACCCCTTCAAGAGAGTCCGCTCGGTGTCGGTCGGCTGCTTCGCATCCTTCGGCGGCATGTCGCCGGTGTCGAGCATCTCCAAAACCTTTTGCCAAGACTTCGCCCCTTCGCGCACGTCGGCGAGCGTCTTGAAGCTCGTCAGATCGAGTTCTCCTTCAGTCTTCTCTGCCGAATGACACTCGCGACAAAGTCGCTCGACCAGCGGTCGCACCTGCGCCTCATACCGCGGGGCTAGCGTTTCAAAGCTCGGCGCTTGAGCGAACGCTGTGTTGCCTGCGACTAGCAACGCGGTAACGCACAGAACGACTTTCAGCAGACGCAGCATGAAACAACTCCTGATGGAAACTCGTGACGCGGCGAAGCCGCATGTACGTAGCCGTCATCGCTCCGCGTGACGAGCCGGTCGC
>CAIJTL010000451.1 GCA_903823545.1 uncultured Planctomycetaceae bacterium | reverse complement strand
ATGCCAGCAATCTCCTGAAGCCCGCACTCGCCCGCGGCGAACTGCATTGCGTCGGTGCCACGACGCTCGACGAGTATCGCAAATACATCGAGAAAGACGCGGCACTCGAACGCCGCTTCCAGCCAGTCATCGTTCAGGAACCAAACGTCGAAGACACCATCTCGATCTTGCGCGGCTTGAAGTCGCGATACGAGTCACATCACGGCGTGCGAATCACCGACGACTCGTTGATCTCCGCAGCAACCTTGTCCGATCGCTACATCAGCGATCGCTTCCTGCCAGATAAGGCGATTGACCTCGTTGACGAAGCCGCCTCTCGATTGCGCATGGAAATCGACTCAATGCCTGCCGAGGTTGATGAAGCGACTCGCCAACTGACTCGCATGCAAATCGAAGCGACCGCACTCTCGACCGAAAAGAGCCCTGACAGCCGCGAGCGTCTAGATGAACTCCGTCGCGCGATTGCTGACCGCGAAGAATCGGTCAATCAGCTCAAAGCACGCTGGCAGGCCGAGAAGGATGCGTTGTCCCGACTCCGCCCACTCAAGGAACAAATCGAGCGGCTTCGCACGCAACGAGAGCAAGCTTTCGCACAGGCGCAGCGTACAAACAACAACGAAGATTTTATTGCTGCCTACAAAGCCGAGCAGGATCTTCAAAAGGCCGAAGAAGAATTGAAGGGCCTGGAACAACGTTCTGCCGAGACCAGCAACTCGAAGGGCGAGCGACTGCTGCGTGAAGAAGTGACCGAAGAAGACATTGCGAAAGTCGTCAGCATTTGGACCGGCATCCCCGTCGCTCGCATGTTGCAAGGTGAACGTGAAAAACTCCTCAAGATGGAAGACGCCATTCACGGCCGCATGATCAACCAGCACGAAGCGGTCGTCGCGGTCTCGAATGCCGTTCGACGTTCCCGATCCGGACTGCAAGATCGACATCGTCCAATTGGTTCATTCATCTTCCTTGGTCCGACCGGTGTCGGCAAAACGGAGCTCTGCAAAGCACTTGCCGAATTCCTCTTCGACGACGAACGAGCCATGATTCGAGTCGACATGAGCGAGTTCATGGAGAAACACTCGGTCGCACGATTGATCGGTGCCCCTCCCGGATATGTCGGCTACGAAGAAGGTGGCAGACTGACTGAAGCAGTTCGCCGTCATCCATACTGCGTGTTATTGCTTGACGAGATCGAGAAAGCTCACCGCGACGTCTTCAATATCCTATTGCAATTACTCGACGATGGCCGCCTGACCGACGGGCATGGTCGCACTGTCGACTTTACCAACACGATCGTTGTGATGACTTCGAACATCGGCAGCCAGTCGATCATGGAACTGTCAGAGGGTAAGGCGTTGAGCGGCGAAGGTCTCAACAAGGAAATCAACCGCCGAGTCATGGACGCTCTGCGCCGCGAGTTCCTTCCCGAGTTCCTCAACCGAGTCGATGAAGTCATCGTCTTCCATCCACTCGGTCGTACCGAGATCCGCCAAATCGTCGATCTGCAACTCCGCAAGCTGGTCAAACAGCTTGATGAGAACGGCTACGGATTTGAAATCAGTGATGCCGCCAAAGATCAGCTCGGCGAAGAGGGCTATGATCCGTCTTACGGTGCTCGACCACTCAAGAGAGTCATTCAGCAACGCCTGCAAAACCAACTCGCCAACGAACTCTTATCTGGACGCTTACCCCAAGGCTGCAAGATCGTCGTCGACGCAAAGGATGGCGAGTTCGTCTTCTCGCAAGTGGTTTGAAGCGGTGTCGATTTTGGTGATCCTGCCACTAACGAATCGAGAGGAATCGACTGAATACATCGCCTCAATTCCCAATAACCCACGGCGAAGCAACTTCGCTCATTACTGCTGCGTGACGTCTTTGTTCTAGTGGCTTGTGATAATTCATTGTGTAATGTGGTTGATTGACCTCAGCATTGCCACAAGCTAAACAATACCGTGTGTTATTGATGAGAACAAAGTTTACTATGGGGATTCAAGATGGCGAAGAAGGCAAGTGCTGGTGCGGTCAATAAGGCATTGATTATTCGAGAAGCGTTGAGCAAGGGGATTGAATCGCCTTCAGATATTTCTGCTTATGCCAAGCAAAATAAGGGATTGGAAATTGATCCTAAGTATGTCAGCGTGATCAAGTCGCAGATTCGAGCGAAGGAGCGTGGCAAGGTCACTCGCGGAAGCGGCCGAGACATTCAGAAGGATGCCAGCTTGTTTGCACTTAAGTGTGGCACCATCGACAAGGCCAAGAAAATGCTCGATTCGATCAAGAATGATCCGACGATGGCGTTTGCAATTTCGATGGGAGGTGTTGATCGCGCAATCAACGCACTCGACGAACTCGCATCACACATTGGTGAATAAGTCTCGCTCAATTGAATCATTAATGCAGAAAACTCGCCTGCAGTCCGAAACGGCTGCAGGCGAGTTTTGTTTTTCTACCGCGACAAGCCCAGCTTATGGGTTGTCGCACTGCATCACAGAATGCTTACATCACGATTGGCAGTGACGTTTCGCAATGTTGTTGTTCGAGCGTCACGATGGCCCCCATCAGAGTTGTGGCCGAGCAATCGCTGACATTGACATCTACTAAGCTTCCAGCGAGTCGCGGATTGCCATTAAAGACGACGATGCGATCACAGCGAGTGCGACCGACGAGTTGAACTGGGCCAGACGACTCGGACGGAAGATCAGAGATTGCATCGCTCGGCAAAAACGAATCGTCATTCCCTTCTGCGGCCTGTGCTTTACGAGCGGAT
>CAIJTL010000450.1 GCA_903823545.1 uncultured Planctomycetaceae bacterium | reverse complement strand
CACTCGCTGGCGCTTCGGGCTTGTATCCAGAACCGGGAACTTATTGCGCCCCCGTTCCTTAGCGAGAAAACGGATGATCGTGATCCGTTGCCAATCGGCATCATCTGCCGATTGAGCTGCCGCTCGACATTGGCTCAACGGCCGGTTCGATGCTTGGAATCCAGCCAGACAAATAAAACTCAACAAGTTAGGTGAACTTTTCCGATAAGGATGACATTGCCGATTGCGTGGAGATTCACTGCGCGGACGGCCTGCAACTTCGACGACACCTATCGGGCAGACTTGTGGCCAACACTCGCACAACACAACGCAAACACCGGTCTTCACAGACCGCTCCTGCGGAGACGTTGTGGGACGTGCTCGTTTCCAACTGGCTGATGGCAGTCGGGGTGATCGTGGCCACATTGATCGTGGGCCTCGTTACGAATCGCTTCGCGATTCAAGAGTGGTGGAGTACGCCGCACGCATCGACAACCGCTCGAAAAGTCGCCGTTCGTGAGCGAGTCGATCATCGCGGCATCGTTGACGAAGACCGCAGGAACTCAGACGACCGCGATGATGACGAACGTGACCAGATCGAGCGTGGTCGCTCGAAACACTGGTCGCAACGTCGAACCGACAACGCGAACGATCAACGCCGCTATGTGGGATCGAGATCGGCAGTTCCGGCAGTCATCAGCCCCGTGGCGTTTCAGAACATCATCGAGGATCACGCTGCACCACCGCCGCCGACTTCCGGATTCGATCCGCCGGGCGCTCCGCAACCGAATGAGTTCCCGCACACCGCACCGAATTGGGAACAGAACCGAGTTCCCTCGCACGCGGTTCCGAATCCGCCTCGACCCAACGACCTCAACACCTTCGACAACAGACGCGACGTCCCGCGTGGAGTCGTTCGAGACGTTCCGGCAATGCGGTCGCGCGTCGCTGAGCCGCAATTCTCATTCAACTTTCAGAATGTCCCGTGGGACTTGGTACTCAAGCGGCTGGCACAAGAGGCGGGGTTGTCGTTGCAGATGGCGACGCTGCCGATGGGATCGTTCTCGTACATCGACCAGAACCGGTATTCGATGTCCGAAGTGCTCGACATTCTCAACGACCAGTTGTTGCCCGAAGGTTTCATTGTGGTGCGAAGCGGACGGTCGATGATCGTGCTCGACGCAAAGTCCGAGATTCCTGAAAACCTGGTTCTGTTTGTTTCACCTGACGAGTTGCCAAAACTCGGTCGCCACGAATTAGCGAGCGTCGCGATTCCCGTTCACAACGGAATAGCAGCCGCGGCGGCTCAAGAGATCGAAAAGTTGCTCAGCCCGATGGGAAAAGTGGTCCCGTTATCGAGTTCTCAGCGACTGTTGGTGACAGACGTCGGCACGAGCCTGCGGCGCGTTCATCAACTAATGACGATTGGCGAACATGGCGATGTTCCGCAATGCAGCTTCGTGTACCAATTGCGAAACACGCCAGCGGAGGAGGTTGCTAAAGCCATCACCGAATTCCTTGCGGGCAAGCGGCAAGCGACCGCACAAGCTGCGACCGGAGCGAATGCCTCCAATCGCGGAGCGACCGGAGCGTTCACGCCTGCTGCGACAACTGCTCAAGTGCCGCTGGGCCAAGTCGTCATCGCGGAGAAAACCACAAACAGTCTGCTCGTCCGCGGAACGACCGCTGTAGTGGCCGAGATTCAAAAACTGATCGTGCAACTCGACCGGCTCCCGGCACAAGTGCTGATTCAAGCGTTGCTCGTCGAAGTGGAACTCGGCGATACCGACGAATTCGGCGTGGAACTGGGAGTGCAGGATTCCGTTCTGTTTGACCGCAGCGTGATCGACAAGCTGGTCACAATCAATGCGACCAATACCGCTCCGAATGGCGTACAAACGACGACGCAAAACATCATCTCGCAGACGGCGAATCCAGGTTTCAACTTCAATAACCAGCAGCTCGGCAACAATACGGCAATCAACCCCAGCAAGCTCGGCTCGCAAGCACTGTCCGGTCTCGGTGTCGGGCGAGTCAACGGTGATCTCGGTTTCGGTGGGCTGGTGCTCGCCGCCGGGTCCGAATCGATCAGCGTTCTGCTCCGTGCTCTTCAGCAGCGATATCACGTGGACATTCTCAGCCGCCCGCAGATTCGAGCGCTCGACAATCACGAAGCGATGATTCAAATCGGTCGGCAGGTTCCCGTCGTAGACGGCGTCTCCATGAGTCCCAACGGGAGCGCGAATCCGGTCATTCGACAGGATCAATCGGGAATCATTCTGAAGGTTGTGCCGCGCATCAGTCCCGATGGCCAAGTGCTGATCGACGTCAAAGCGGAAAAGAGTGCGTACCAACTCACACCGGGAACCGGCGTACCGATCTTCACCGACGCGACCAACGGCAATGTGATCGAAGCCCCGGTGAAGGACATCACCACCGCGACGACGGCTGTCAATGTTCGCACCGAACAGACCGTTGTGCTCGGCGGCATGATCACGCGAGACAACATCAACGTGAATCGCAAGGTTCCGTTTCTGGGCGACATCCCGTACCTCGGAGCGGCGTTCAAATACAAATTGAGCGAGATGAAACGCAAAGAACTGCTGATCTTCCTGACTCCGATCATCATTCAAGACGACGGCAAGGCAGAGCAGCTCAAGCTCGAAGAAATGCAGCGGATCATTATGCCGCTGGAAGACGCACAGCGAATTCACGGCCGCATTCACACGCCGCCGATAGGGTCTTTCGGTCCGGAAGGGCCGTTCGGTTCGCCGTTCATGGAACCGGGACCGCAGGTGAATCCGGTTTACACGCCGGGCCAACTCTCCTCACCCAGCCAAGTCGCGCCACCGACGTCGCCGTACTCGTCACCTTACTCAAGTGCGCCTCAAGGTTGGTCCACTCCGTCGGCCATGCCCGCTGCTCCCGCTCCGACTATGCCGCCAGAACCACAATCGAGCACTGCGCCTCCGCCGAAGAAAACGATGTTCTCCAATTGGAGACCGTTCTCCTCACAACGCGGAACCACTTCCGACCGCCAGCAACAACCTCTCGCTGAATCGCCAGAGACTGCACCATTCGCCCCTGCGACGCCACAACCGACGGTCAACCCCGCGAGCTACGCTCAGCCGCGACGGCGTTAGTGCTCAATCAAGCGATATCCACCAACCCCACCGAGTTTGCCTCGGTGGAATCGGGCCTTTGCACTACGCCACACTTCACTCGAAACAATGAACGCCGTAGTGCAAAAGCCCGCGAGCCACCGAGGCAAGCTCGGTGGGGCGTTTGCCTGAGGCCCAGACGAAATGTTGCCTTAACGCAACACTTCTGTGCGACCGACATGATTGCCGAGCTTTTGCCAAACCTTCAGTGTGTCGGGCAAACCCGTGATTCATTTTGCTGGCAGACTTCATCACCGTGGTTACGTGGTTCTGAAACAACAGACGAAACAACACTGTGAATTGAGGGAGGTCAGCCAAATGCTTGAGGTTTTCGGGAATCGGCGCGTTCGTCGTCCATTAATGTCGGGAGCTTTGTGTGCGGTCGCATTCTGGAGTTTCGGAATGCTGGCGATCGAACGAGGTGCTCCTAGCTCACCACGTGTGGAAGCTCAGGAACCAGAACCGGCTGAACCGGAAGTGCCGTTGCTGGGGGCGTTGGAGTCCGTGCCGGTTCCTCTGCCGCCGAACCTGGATGATTTTGTTTCCAATCGCAAAGCGGCGATCGTGCTTGGCAAGGCTCTCTTTTGGGACATGCAAGTGGGTGGCGACGGACGGACGGCTTGCGCGTCGTGCCACTTCCACGCGGGTGCCGACAATCGAACCAAGAACACATTGGCTCCTCGAACCGGAACGTTTCGCGGCGCGAATGCGCAGTTAACCGCTACCGACTTTCCGTTTCACCGCTTGGCCGACCCCAACGAAAAACGTAGCGGCGACAACCCGGTGATCTTCGACACCAGCGAGGTCGTGGGTTCGCAAGGGGTCGTCAAGAAACTGTTTCTTGGCATCAACGAGGACTCGGCCATTGATCGGGGCGAGACCGTTGCCGATCCGATCTTCAATGTCGGCGGAACCAACGTGCGACAAGTCACCGGTCGCAACGCGCCGACCGTCATCAATGCGGTCTACAACGATCGCAATTTCTGGGATGGCCGAGCCAATCGGTTCTTCAATGGCGTGAATCCGTTCGGCGACATGGACCCGGACGCCAAGGTTTGGAGATCAAACAAGAATGGTGCGCTGAGGCAGGTTCGCATTCTGCTCGACAATGCCTCGCTGGCGTCGCAGGCGGTCGGGCCGCCGAACAACGAAGTGGAAATGAGCTGGGACGGTCGCACGTTCGCGGAACTTGGTCGCAAGATGTTGCAACTGCGACCGCTCGCGCTGCAACGGATCGATCCGAATGACAGCGTGTTGGGTGATTTTGTCATTGGGAGAAAAGACGATCGTCGTGGCTTCCGAGAAAAGATCAGCTACGCAGACTTGATTCGCAGAGCGTTTCCGCCTGCGTATTGGAGGTCGGAGGAAATCACGCCAACCGGACATACTCAAATGGAGGCCAACTTCTCGTTGTTCTGGGGCCTGTCGATCATGTTGTATGAATCGACGCTGGTCTCGGACGACAGCCCGTTTGATCGCTACATGAAGGGAGATCAAAAAGCGCTCAGTTCAAAGGCGAAGGAAGGTCTGGAGATTTTCACCAATCAAGGGAAGTGCATCGCGTGTCACTCCGGGCCAGAGTTCACGGGTGCGGCGATCAGCCAACTGCGAGGTGTGTTGGCGGACCCCGACGAACCGATGATTGAATTGATGGCGATGCAGAACGGCAGTAACGCGTTCTACGACGGCGGCTTTTACAACATCGGCGTTCGTCCCACGACCGAAGATTTGGGCGTGGGTGGCCGTCATCCGACACTCGGTCCTTGGGCGTTGGCTCGCCGAGTTCAAGAAGGTCAGCGGCCCGATTTGAACGGTCGGTCAATCACGATTGGTCCCAGTGACCGCATTGCTGTTGACGGTGCCTTCAAAACGCCGACGCTGCGAAACGTCGAGCTGACCGGGCCGTACATGCACAACGGCGGCATGAGAACGCTGACCGAAGTCGTGCAGTTCTACGCACGCCGCGCCGACTTCTTCGAGGAGAACATCGACAACCTTGATCCCGACGTGGACGGCATCGGCCACATTCTGGGCAACGACGCTCGCGTCCAAGCGGTTGTCGAGTTCCTCAAGTCGCTGACCGATGAACGTGTTCGCAATCAAGCGGCTCCGTTCGATCATCCGGAATTGATCATCCCGAACGGAGCCTCCGGTTTCGCAAACGGTGTGGCGATCGACAACGAGATTGTGCTACCGGCCGTCGGCAGACGGGGAAGCAGTCCGATTCCAGCGTTCGATCAAGTTGTGCGTTGAACGATCGACACAACACAATTTCCGCAACCAGCACGACACGCTTCCGAGCGTGTCGTGCTTTTTTGTTGCTCGTCAGAGTGGCGAGCGTGGTTCCTCTCGCGTTGTGTTCTTGCAACTGATGTTGCTGATTGTCACCACGTTTTTTCGTAGATCAGAGCGGAAACCTGTAACCTGTCAACGTTTCACAGCGCTTGTCAAAAAGGGCATCCGAATTGCTAACCGTGGCGTTCATGAACCTGACATCCATCTTAGTCAAACGCGATGTTCTCTCGTCCGAGCAAGCTCAAGAGTTGGCTCGTGGTGGAGAGTCGTGCGTCTCGCAACGTGTGATCGACGGCAACTTCGCTCGCGAAGAGGAAGTCTTGCAGGCGCTCGCGGCGGAGTTTGGTCTGGAGTTCTTGGACCTGACAAACTTCACCGTCGATCGAAATCTGCTCGGAAGTTTTCCTAGCGGCGAGTTGTTTCGCCGGAACATGCTGCCGATTGACGTGCGGCAACGAGTCGTGCGAGTCGCGACTCACGATCCGCTCGACTTGGAAGGACTCGACGAACTCAGTTCGCTCAGCGGTTTTGTGTTGGAGGCGGTGCTTGCGTGTCGCGAACAAATCGCCAAGCACTTGAAAGACAATCTCGGAGTTGGCGGTGGTACGGTTCGCGAGTTGATGGACCGATCGAGTGACGACGACAACATCTCCGCTTCCAACGACGAAGACGGAAACCTGGATGACGAATCGCAAGCGTCATCGGTCATGAAGTTGGTCAACGAGTTACTGTTGGAAGCGATCCAACTGCGCGCAAGCGACATTCATCTGGAGCCCGACGAGCAAGGGATCGATGTTCGATATCGAGTGGACGGCATCTTGCGATCGCAGCCGATGCCGCCAGAGATTCATCGGTTTCGAGCGGCGATCGTCAGCCGCTTGAAGATCATGGCCAAGCTGAACATCGCAGAGAAACGCCTGCCTCAAGATGGCCGCATCAAGCTAACGGTGGCGGGACGTGACATCGACGTTCGCGTTTCGATCATTCCGATGCTGCATGGCGAAGGGATCGTCATGCGGTTGCTCGACAAGTCACGATCGAAGTTTGATCTGTCGCTCGTGGACTTCCCGGCTGACTTAGTCGCACCGTGGAACAAGCTGATTCGTCGCCCACATGGCATGGTGCTGGTCACTGGACCGACAGGAAGCGGCAAAACAACGACGCTCTATTCGTCACTCGCCGAAGTCTCTAGCCGCGACATCAAGATCATCACCGTCGAAGACCCGGTCGAGTATCAGCTTCGCGGGGTCAATCAAATTCAGGTGCAGTCGAAGATCGGCCTGACCTTCGCTGCCGGACTGCGAAGCATTCTGCGACACGACCCCGACGTGATCCTCATTGGCGAAATCCGCGATCACGAAACCGCCAGCAGCGCGATTCAAGCGTCGCTGACCGGCCACCTGGTCTTGAGCACTCTGCATACGAATGACGCTCCGTCGGCTTACACGCGGCTGATCGACATGGAGATTGAACCGTACCTCGTCGCCAGCACGGTCGAGGCGGTGCTCGCTCAACGTCTGGTGCGACGACTCTGTCCGTCATGCCGACAGAGCTACTCTCCGAATCCGGAAGAACTTCCCATCGACTTTGCACGCTTCGTCGTTGCGACCAAGCAAGGGCGTCGGCAACAGCCACTGTTCCGCGCCGTCGGTTGTCGCGAGTGCTACGGCACTGGTTACTCCGGTCGAATCGCGATCTTTGAATTGCTGCCGTCGGATGCCGAGCTGCGTCAGCTTTGCACTCGCTCGGCCAGCGCGAACGAAATGAAAAACTACGCCGTATCGCGGGGCTTTCGGACGCTCCGTCAATCCGGCTGGAACCGAGTCCTCGACGGCCAGACCAGCATCGACGAGGTCGTGAGGGTCTGCGCCGAAGAATGAGTTCTTCTCTGCACAGAATCAACCAAACTAACCCGAAGCGCGAGCGAGGGCGATCGCTCCCCAAAAATCTGAATTCAAAATCACTTGTAGCGTTCGCCCTCGCTCACGCTTCGGGCTACCTCTGAAATCCAATCCTCAAACTTGCTGTTGAATCATCATGCCCGCTTTTGCTTACACCGCACGACGTCTGACTGGCCAGCTTGAGACTGGCGTGTTGGTCGCGGCGACTCGGCAAGAAGTGTTACGGCTGTTGTCGTCTCAATCGTTGCTGCCGGTGACACTCAGCGAAACGTTGGAACGAAATCGCGCGGATTGGCTTTCGCGATTCCGAGTGAAACGAGTTTCCGCCGCTTCGAAGTCGGCGTTGTTTGATCAGTTATCTGACTTGCTCGAATCGGGAGTCCCGTTGCTCAAGTCACTCGACGTGATGTGCGAGCAGACGTCGCACGCGACCTTGAAAGCAGTCGTCACAGACATTCGGCAACAAATCTCGAACGGTCGCACTTTGGCCGATGCCATGCAGTCGCACGGCGATGTCTTCAACGAGCTGACCGTCAGCCTCGTTCACGCCGGCGAAGAAGGAGGCTTTCTCGAAGACTCGCTGCAACGGATCGCCCGCTTCAGCGATAAGCAGGAAGAGCTGCGTGGCCGAGTCGCCGGTGCGCTCGCATACCCGCTGTTTCTCATCGGCGTCGGGACGATCGTCGTCACGGGGATGATGGTTTTCTTCGTGCCGAAGTTTGCTCCGATGTTTGACCGCCTGCGGTCACGCGGTGAGTTGCCCGGTGCGACAACGCTCTTACTCGGCGTCAGCGATCTCTTGCGATATCACGGAATGTGGTTGCTAGGCGGCTTAGTTGTTCTCTCTCTGTTCGTGTACCGCAGTCTGCAATCAGCCGCCGCACGGGAACGGTTGGACGGCGTCAAACTCAATGCTCGCCTTGTGGGGCCGATCGTGAAGAGTCTGGCTCTGTCACGATTCTGCCGAGTGCTCGGGACTCTCTTGAAGAACGGGGTCCCGTTGTTGAAGTCGCTGCGCATCGCAAAAGGAGCGACGGGCAACATCGTCTTGAGCAAAGCTATTCAACTCGCATCTGACAACGTCTCGTCGGGAAAGTCACTGGCCGAACCGCTCCGAGCCAGCGGGCACTTTCCGCGCGAATTGCTCGAAATGATTGCCGTCGGTGAAACCGCCAACCGATTGGATGCCATTCTGGTGGAACTCGCCGACAAGCTCGACCAACGGACGCAACGGAAGATCGACGCGTTCGTGAAACTTTTGGAACCCAGTTTGATGTTGGTGATGGCCGTCATCATCGGCTTTCTCGTCGTCGCACTCTTGATGCCCGTGTTTGAAAGCAATGGGCTTTAGAAAGGTTGTGTCATGCAACGTCGTCGTTCGCCTCGTCGAGGCTTCACTTTGATGGAAGTTCTTTTGGTTCTCGCGATTCTGGGAGTCATCATGTCGATGGTCGTGCCGAAGGTTCTGGGCCGACAACGGCACGCCAACGAAGACGCGACACGCTTGAGCCTGCAAGGCTTGAAGCAAGCTCTGAAGATGTACTCGATGGACCACGGCGGCGATTACCCGCCATCGGTCGCCGGGTTGGATGCGCTGCTCAAGTCTCCCGCGCGCAAAGACCCGCGCTGGCGAGGCCCGTATCTCGAACAAGAACCGCTCGATGCCTGGGGTTCGCCGATCACATACACCGTTCCCGGTCGCAAGAACACAGACTCGTTCGATCTCTCTTCTCCCGGCCCTGATAGAGTTCTCGGTAACGAAGACGACGTCACGCTGTGATACGGAAGAACCAAGCTCCAATGTCCAAAATCAATTTTGACATGCAGAAATAACGATGCAGGCGAGCGGAGTGTTGGGCTTGGTCATTCATTGGACATAGGGATTTAGAACCAAACTGGAATCACTCACATGCGACCGTCCCCACAACATCACCGCTTAGGCTTCACGCTGGTGGAGTTGTTGTTGACGTTGGCCATTTTGGTGACGGTGACGGCGGTCAGCTTTCCGGCAATGCGT
Source organism: uncultured Planctomycetaceae bacterium (assembly GCA_903823545.1). Taxonomy (GTDB): domain Bacteria; phylum Planctomycetota; class Planctomycetia; order Planctomycetales; family Planctomycetaceae; genus SXKJ01. Next base: position 4,925 of record CAIJTL010000450.1, on the reverse strand, counting down.
CGTTCACAGCAAGACGCCGCTCTGCGTGAGGGGCTGGATTTGGTGAAGTCTCGATTGATGCAGGCTCGACTGGCCGCGATGGATCTGGGTGAGCCGACATCGTTCGCGGTACGGATCGACCATTCCACGTTCCGCATTCAGTTAGAGCGTTCGCAGCCTGTCATCACAGAGTCGCTGCCTGATGGAGTGCGGTTCGTCGCCGACGGGAAGCGATCGGGCGAGTGGTCCTTGCCGATTTGGTTCTTTCCGAATGGAACCGCGATGGATGCGGCGATCATGTTGAGCGATGACCGACAACAGACTCAAACAGTCGTTGTCCGGCGGCTCACGGGAGCGGTCTCGTCCTCGGCACGATCTGACATCAAGGAGCGAGTCCGATGAAACGTATCAGCACACGTTACGAACAGCCGACGCGAACGGGCCTGACCTTGCTTGAGGTGTTGGTCTCGTTGGCCATTTTGGGTGGCGCTCTGACGGCGATTGGGCGACTGACATCCAACGGAGTCACTGCCGCACTCCGTTGCCAACACGACACCGACGCGGCGCTACGCTGTCGTTCGCAACTGGACCTGCTGCTGGCGGGAACCGCTCCGATTCGAGACGTGCCGTGGCAAGCATTCGCCGACGATCCGCAGTGGCGCTGGTCGGCGACATTGTTACCCGCAACCGATCGTCAACTTGTTACGCTCACTGTCGCCGTGGAACGAACCGGCACAAAGCCGACGAACTTCCAACTGACTCAGTTCATTCGCCAGTCGCGTTTGAAAGTGAGGCCGTGATGAAAGGGACTTCACGGCTAGGTTTCACGTTGGTCGAAATTCTGGCGGCCTTGGTGTTGAGCGCGATGTTGGTCTCTGCCGTGTTCGGTGCGATGCACCAGCAGTGGAAACTACGAACGGCTGGCGAGACGCAGGTCGAGCGGTCGCAAGTCGTGCGCGGCATCGTCGCCGATCTCACGGAAGATTTGCGAGCGGTTCGAGCGATGCCTGTCATCGCGCAGTCCGAAGAGACCACTCCGCACAACGGTTCGTTGTGGCAAAAGCCGACCGCCATTCGTGCGAGCGATCTGTCCGAGCAATTGTTGAACGTCGCTCGCCACTTTCCGGCAACTCCGCTGCGGTTTGTCGGCGAAGCTCATTGGCTGGTGATCGAAACAGCGCAGGCCAACTCACGATTTCATCCGCTCGCCGAAACGAGTTCTTCTGACGAGTCTCAACAAGTGCTGTGGTTCTGCTCGCACGGTGAGTCCTTGCGAGTCCCCGTGGCTCGCGAACGGGAACGATTGCTGCGACGTTCAATCGCTTGCCGCGACCGCTCACCAGGACTGACTCGGGTGGTGCTTCCCGCTGATGACCGAACTCGATGGGGCAGCGATTCGTTGACTCTGGATGACCAGCACTGGTTCGCGATTGCGAGCGAGGTCAGCTCGCTCCGCTTCCGTTACTTCGATGGCCGCGAATGGCACGCCAATTGGGACAGCCACACACGCCGCCGCCTGCCGAACGCTGTGGAAGTGAGAGTGTCGATTTCTGATATCCCCCAAACGTTCGTCATTCGTTTGGCACAAGGAACGTAACATGCGACGAATGACGGCACGTTCAAACAAACCCTACCGGGCTTACCCCGGTGGTTCACGGGCCGTTGCACTACGTGAGCCTCCGAAAAGGGTCGCGTATGCCGCTGGATCAAAACGGCGCGGGGCGGTCTTAATCTTGGTGTTGGTCGTTGTGATGTTGCTCAGCTTCGCGGCGTTTTCGTTTTCGGAGTTGATGCTGGCGGAGTCTCAAGCGAGCCGATTGAGCACGCAGTCGCAGCAGGCACGAGTGCTGGCGGAATCGGGAATCGAAGCGGCGGCGGCGTTTCTCGAAGACCCGGCGGCTCGGTCGGTTGAGCCGATTGTCGGCAACACGCGCCGATTCCAGAACGTCTCGGTGGCAACACTCGACAGTGGCGTGGGGCGATTCACCGTGCGGATGCCAGCTCGGCCAAGTAATTCAGTGACGAGCACCGCGATGGCATCGAAATCAACATCGCCAATTCACTCGCACACTCTCTCTCAACCGAACGAAGTTGGACTGATCGACGAATCGGCGAAGCTCAACCTCAACGCGCTGCCTTTGGAACCGCATAAGCGGCGAGTCGCTCGCAAGATGCTGATGGCGTTACCGGCGATGACCGAACAGATCGCTGACGCGATTCTCGATTGGATGGACGAAGACGATGAGCCGTCCGAATTCGGTGCCGAGTCGTCGTTCTATTCCGCACTCAATCCTCCTCGCTGGCCGAAGCAATCTCGCATCGAGTCGCTCGAAGAACTGCTGCAGGTGCGCGGAGTCACACGCGAGTTGTTGTTCGGCGAAAACGATTCGACGGCAGCTTGGTCGGACTTCCTCACACTGAACAGCCGCGAGCGAAACCTGCGTCGGAACAGCTCGCCGAAGCTCAACGTCAATCATCCGGATCTGGTCGAGCTGTTCGACTCGCTGCAAGCGGAGTTCAACATAGAGGTCGCTCGGTTCATTGTTGCATGGCGGTTGGCGGGAAATACCGAAGGGGTCGAATCACAACGGGACGAACCGGATCGCGATGACAACTCGGAGGATGCCAAGAAGTCGCGAGAGCGGATGGCAAAGACGCGTGTGAAGAAACAACTGGGCGGTTTCGATGACGACGAGCCGACCCAATCGAAAGACGGTGCGCTGACGGACGCGGAGAAGGCTGCCGCCAAACCGCCGATCCTGCGCGGCGGCCTGGACCTGAGCCGCAAGCCTGCGTACTTCGTGCGGTCGTTGTGGGACTTGATTGGTTGCAACGTGCGCATCGACGTTGACCGTCGCGAAACGATTCTGAAGAGTCCGTGGCCTCACGATCCCGCCAGCATCGACCGTGTTCTGCGGGACATCACAGATCGGCTGACGATCACGCACGCGCCAGTGATCTCCGGTCGCATCAACATCAACCAAGCCTCGCGGCCAGTGCTGCTGTCGATCCCCGGCATGACCGAGTCGCTGGCCGACGCGATCCTGGCGGCTCAACTCAAAGCAAAGAATCCGACCGACCGCTGGCGTCACGAACAGTCGCTGGCGTGGTTGCTGGACGAACGGCTGCTCGACTTGCCGCAGCTTCGGCAGCTCGCGCCGTATCTGACCACTGGCGGCGATGTGTTTCGAGGCGTTTCTGTCGGCCACATTGATGGCACGCGAATCGCAACACAGATCGAATTCATCATCGACGCTTCGCGAATCCCGGCCAATGTGCTGGAACTCCGCGAGCGTTAGACCTCAAACAAGCTCGGTGGGGTCGCTTGTCTGAGGGTTAGACGTGAGTTGTTTTGGGCAACGACTCTAAGCCTCAATCAAATCATCAGGTGAATCGACATGTGGAGTTTCGGCAACATCGGTGTGGCGAAGGGACGACGAGCGGCTAGGTCGTGTGAGCGGTTATTGGCCGTGTCGATCAACGCGAATGAAATCTTAGTCCTCGAAGCGACGCGAACGGGCCGAGCGGTGACCTGCTTGAGTTCCGCCAAGTGGTCGATCCCGGAGACGTTGCTGGGGGCGACTGGCAAGCCGGTATTGGACCATGCGGCAGTTGGGCGGTGGCTCCGACAGAAACTCGATACGCAGGGAATCGCGACTCGCCAATCTGTGCTAGTGCTGCCACGTCAAACCGCGATGTTGAAGCTGATCGATGTTCCGGATGTTGCGCGCGACGAACTGGCATCGCTCGTGTTGCTTCAAGCGGAGAGCCGGCTCGCTCGACCATTGGAAGAATTGTGCTGCGACTTCCTCGAGCTGCCGGACAAACCGTTTGTGTTGCTGGCGAGCGTCCCGCGACAAACCGTGGAATCGCAAACGAGCATTCTTACGGAGGCTGGATTGGATGTGCTCACGGCCACAATCGGCGAGCTGAATCTGACTCATCACGATCCCGACAGCTTGATCGGTGGCACGCAACTCAGCGTGGCCGCGAATCAAGAGCAAGCTGAGTTGATTCTGTCGCAAGCTGGTATCCCGATGACCGCGATGACTGTTCGGCGAACCTGTGATGTGGACCGTGATCGTCGTTCGCTCGCCGCCGCAGTGACGCGATTGATCGCCTCGCTCCCTTCGCAATTTAGCATCTCGCATATTGGTTCGATTGCCCTGTTCGGATCGCACGCTGCGGAGCTTGTTCCAAATGGTGCGTGCATTGAGCAACCGCAAGCGATCACATTGACGGAAAACGATCTTCCGGACGCTCAGGGAATGCTCGTCGAGCCAGCACTCGCGATGTCACTCGCTTCGCGAGCGTCACCGAACGACTCGCTCGACCTTCTGAATCCGCGCCAACCGACAGATCCACTGGCGATGAATCGCCGCCGCATGAGACGTTGGGGGTTGGCTGCCGCCGCGCTGATCGGCATCGGAGCGTTCTTCGCGTACGAGCACTCGCGAGCATTGACCGCGGAGATTGCTCAACTCAAACGTCGCGATGCGGAATTGACCAAGCTCACTGAGCGAGGCCAGGCATTGCTCGGCACTGCCGCATTCGTCGAAGACTGGCGACAGAGCCAAGTTGATTGGCCGCAGGAAGTGTCGCATTTCGTCGAGCAACTTCCTGCACGTGAGCGAGCTTATTTGACTCGACTCACGCTCGATGTGGTCCCCGATTCCGCTGCTCCAATGCTTAGGGCAAGTGGGTTGGCGCGAGAAACAGCCGACGTCTTGCAACTGCATCAACAACTTCTAACCGAACAAGCAGGCTACTCATTGCAGCCACACGCCATCGAGCCGAACCCGCACGACGCGCTGTTCAAGGCCCGCTTTGATATCGAAGCGACAGGTCTGCCTCGCGATAGGTCACCACAAAATTAGCCGGAACGCGCTAGCGTCCGGTTCGAGAGATCAACCACGTTCTGAACCGGACGCTAGCGCGTTCCGGCT
>CAIJTL010000449.1 GCA_903823545.1 uncultured Planctomycetaceae bacterium | reverse complement strand
CGGATTGGAACCCACCATTTCCGCTTCCACCTCCGAGACCGGTGATCGACACGCTGGCACCATCGGATGTCAGCGTGCCGCTGTCGTTGACATAAATTCCGTAATTGCTCATTCCGGTTGAAGCTCCACCGGTCCCCTGCACCGTCAGCAGACCACTCGTGCCACCGACGATCTTGCTCCCGCTTCCATTGACTCGAACACCGTACTGTATTCCGCTGGTATCGTTGCCACCTCGACCGTTCACGGTCACGGTTCCATTGCCCGTTGCCTTGACCTCGGCTCCGTTCACATCCACACCGACGAAGTTCCCCGTGATCTGAGAGCCCGTGTCCGCGTCCAGCAACAGACTGCCATCGACGGTGCTCACCACGGCCCCGCCGTTGACGAGGATGTTCCGCGCGCCGGTATTGGCATTGCCCGAAACCGTGATCGTTCCGGGGCCCAATGCCGTTACGTTCTCGCTCATCGTGACCGTGCGATCGGCATTCAGAGCGATGCTGATGCCCGACGCACCCGTGATACCCGTCGTTCCCGCGTTGATGGTCAGATCGCTAGCCGCGCCGCCCGCAGTGAGCGTGAAGTTCTGATTCGCCGCCGTCGTGCTGTTGAACACAATCGAACCGGCCGTCGTCGCCACCGTCGTGGTTGCGCCGCTGATCGTCAGCGTGTCGCTCGACGCATTGCCGAACGTGACCGCTCCGCCAGACGTGAAGGTCAGGCCATCGAGCGTCAAGTTCGAGTTGAACGTCGCTCCGCCGCTGCCGACCGAGACGTCTTGGTTGAACTCCACCGCGCCGGTTCCGTCCTCTTGCGTGATGCTGGCCAGTGGCGTTGTTCCGCCGATGATGCCGCTGAAGGTCTTCGTCCCTGCTCCGACAAGCGTCAGATCGAAGCCACCGTTGACCGTGCCGCTATTGGTCGCGTTGCCGCTGCCGCCGATGCTGCTCGCGCTGGCCAGCGTGATGTTGCCCGACAGGCTCGCCGCCGTGCCGCTGCTGTTGATCAACGCGCCACCCGAACTGATACCGGTTCCGTTGAGCGTCACCACTTCCGCACCGATCGTCTGGCCGTTGAGGTCCAGCACCGCGCCGCTGGCAACAGTCGTTCCGCTGGCGGTCGTGCCGAGGGCCGACGCATTCCCCAATTTGAGAGTGCCGCCACTCACCGTCGTCGTACCGCTGTAGCTGTTTGCTCCGTTGAGCGTGATCGTCCCGGTTCCTTCTTTGACGAGAACACCTTCGCCGAAGCTGTTGGTGATGATTCCGTCGAACGCTGACGTCCCATTGTCGACGCCAATCGTTATCTGGCCGCCAAAAGTGGGGAAGCCACTCTTGATGGTGCCCGAACCGGTGATGCCATTGACTCGAACCTCGGCCTCAGCTCCATTGAACTCGGCACCGGATGCAACGTTCAAATCGGAAAGGTTATTTGTCCAATCTTCATTGGCGTTGCTGCCGCCGAGGAATGTTCCCTCATGTACGTCGATCAGCGATCCCGAACCGAGATTGAACGTGGCCACTTCACCGCCCCACCGAATCGTACCGGCTCCCGTCTTGCGGAGTGTTCCGGCGCCGCTAAAGGAGGCTGTTCCGTGGGCTATCGCCCCACTGGCGAAGAATTCCAAAACCGACGACGTAGCAATCGAGAACGAGCTTGATCCGTAAGTGCTCTGCAATGCGAGCGTGCCGGCGCTGATTGTTGTCGCTCCGGAGTAGGTGTTCGCGTTGGTCAGCGTGTAGGTGCCCGCTCCTTGCTTAGTGAAGCTGCCGGAGCCGCTGATAAGTCCGTCAAGCGTGCGACTATCGGCATCGCCGACCGTCAAGTTGGACGAGCCTCCGATCACAATGGGCGTGCCTGCGATCGTCGTCAGGTCGTCGATGATCACGGTCTGCGCGGAATCCGGACCGGTGATTTCCAGGGTCTGCGTTCCGTTCAGCGAGACCGCTTCGGAGTAGGTTCCGCCGTTGACGATGATCGTGCCGCTGCTGCTCACGGCGGCGAGCGCCGCGTTGATGGTCGCGAAGGCGGTGATCCCCTTGATCGCGGCTTGGCTTCCCGTGGTTCCGAGATCGGCATCGGCGATCACCGTGCCGTCGGTTTGCGTGAAGCTGTCATCCACATACACGACCGTCGGCGTCGAGTTCTCGACGATGACCACGTCGTTTCCGTCGCCGCCGTTGTAGAAGAGCTTGAAGCTGCGCGAGCCGATCGTGACCACGGCTCCTTGGGCCGGTGTGCTGGCGACAGTCGTTGCGTCTCCCGTGCCGTCGTTGTTGATCAGAGTGAGAAGACTGTTCGCCGTCGGAGCCGTTGTGTCGTTCGTATTCGAGAACGCGATCGTCGCGCCGGTCAGATCGACTCCGCCATTCACGACGTACTGATCGAAGTCCGTCCCCGCTGTGGTCCACGCATTGTTGACCTCGAAGTTCACGGTCCCGCTGGGTGTGAAGTTTCCGTTGATCGTTATCACGCCGGGGCTGTTACCCGGAGAGAACGTCCCGGTGCCGCTGACATCCCCGGTGATCGTTCCGGTCCCTTTGAGCGTGCCAGGACTGGTCACAGTCACGTTGCTCGCGACCGAGCTGGTGATCAGCAGCGTTGAACCGACAGCCTGCTCGTTGCTGGCAGCTGCCAGGAATGTGATCTCTTTCGCAGACAGTGCTCGATCAAAGATCAACACTTCATCGGCTTTGCCGTCGAAGTTGTTGTTGAGGACTTCGTTGTCGGTACCGTTTCCGATCAAAACCGGGTGCGAGTCGTATTCAATCGAGACTGTGGAGGTCATCGAGGCCACTTGCGACCCATTGACAAACAATGCCAACGAGTTGTTGACGTCGTCAAACGTCATCGCAATGTGATACCACGTTCCAAGCACCGGCGTGAACGAGGCGTTCACGAAGTCGTGCCCCGTCGAGCGACCGGCGATGGCGTACAAGCTGCCGCCAAAGAACCAGAGTTCGTACGAGTTCCAATTTGATGTTCCGACCGCTTTGCTGACGAGCGAGTCGGTAAACGCTTGCGAGGACCAGTTG
>CAIJTL010000448.1 GCA_903823545.1 uncultured Planctomycetaceae bacterium | reverse complement strand
GGAAATCCGTATTCGGGAATCCAGCGGCATCTATCGGGTCATGTACGTCGCCAAGTTCGAGGAGGCCGTGTATGTCCTGCACTGCTTCCAGAAGAAGACGCAGGCAACCGGCAAGCATGACAAGGACATTGCCGAGGCGCGCTACCGCGCCGTGGTCAACGCAAGAAAGGCACAAAAATGAAGATCGATACCGAAATCCGCCATGTGACGAAGCCGGGAGCAAACCTCTTTCTGGAGCTTGGCTTTGCACCCGCTGAAGCCAAGCGTTTGCAGGCAGCCTCTCGCAAACAGATCAACGACACACAGCTTTTGAAGCAACAACTGATGGAAGAGCTGTCCTCCTGGATTACCGAGCATCACCTGAAGCAAGCCGAGGCCGCCGAGATCCTGATGGTCTCGCGCCCGCGCGTTTCCGACGTGGTGAACAAGAAAACGGCCAAGTTCACCATCGACACGCTGGTGGAAATGCTCAGTCGCGTCGGCAAGCCGGTCAAGCTGGCTATCGGTTAAAGCGCTGTTTGTCCTCTTTGGCAGCAAACACTAGGGGTAAATGCTATGGCACTGACTAGAGATTTCAAGGGTACGGTCTTGGAGCGGGTGCAGAGTGATCCAACATTTGCGCAGGCCCTCTTGGACGAAGCTGCGACCCTTTTCTTTAACGGAGAACCAGAAACCGCACGATTGATCCTGAGCGACCTTGTCAATGCCGAGATGGGTTTTGAGCAGCTCGCGATGCTGACCGCCAAACCCATTGCGCTGCGGCCTTGCCCCAAACCTAGGTAGAACTCGTCCGAATAGCCTGAATTCGGCGGCGAAGCGCCGCCTCAGGCATGCTCATACCAAGGTTTTTCATGCAATCCCGCAGCCGCCCCTTGCGATCAAGGAGCTGAGCGCGGGCTTTCTTCACGTCGTCCAGAACGCTCGGGCCATAGGCATGCAATGCCTTGGCCACACCTGTGGCATCGAGCGATCCGTCCGCATCAGCCAGCACGGCCAAGTCGATGATGTCGCGGCTCATGACGCTGGTGTCGGCCCAGCGGTCCGAGTTGGCCATCAGTTTTGTCGCCACCTTGTCCTGCTTGGACAAGGCCCATACGCCACAAATCTGGTCTTCTGGCAATGGAGCCGCCAGCGGCACGCGACCCTCAAAAATGATCTCGAACTTGATCGGCACTGCCTCGACCTTCAGCACGCACCGAATGCCGTATTGGTCAATTCTGGGCTCGCGCAGTACCGTCACGGCACGGGTCATCAGGCCGGCCATGCCGGCGCCATTAACCATACCGCGAATTTCGCGGTAGCCCTCAACTGACGCGCAGATGAAGTCCATGTCCACCGATTCGCGATGCTCGCCGTACGCGAGCGCGATGGCGGTGCCACCGCCGAACAGGCACCCGTGCTTGAGCAACAGCTTGGCGTCCAGCGCGCGCAGGGCTTGCTCGATGCGCTGATGGTGGGGGCGCTCAAACATTCATCACCCCCTTGCCAATGGTGGCGGTCAACTTGGCCAACAGCGCTTGCTCTGCCGGCTCCATCGCCCCCATTTCAACATGGCGCCAGTTTCGCTCGTACAGCTGAAAGGCCTCGGTGGGGCCAACTTCGGCGTCCTCAGCCATGCCCCAGGCAATCGACCGCAATTGCGGGTACTTGGCGAGCCGGATGCGCCGCGGAAAGCTGGTGCCCGCCCGTCGTGCTGGCAATTGGGCATCCTGCACCAAATGCGCAGCCGTGTCGTCGCGTACAAGCAGGGCGACATCGGCGTCAAGCGCCATGGCCGCCATGACCTTGATGTAAGGGCCCATGGTGACCGCCGCGTCACCTGCCTCGGCGCGGTGCAAAGTGACCCGGGTGATGACCGCCGAATCGGCCACCTGCTGGGCGGTGAGGCGCCGACGCAGGCGCGCCAGACGCAGGCGCTCACCGAGCTCAGCAAGCTGCTGGCGCTGATCATCAGCAAGGTTGGGTCGGGCAGGCATGAAAGCTATTTTATACAAAAATACGTCTTTAGAAACACAAGATGCCCTTTGCCGGCGGATTAGCAATGTCGACAGCAAATT
>CAIJTL010000447.1 GCA_903823545.1 uncultured Planctomycetaceae bacterium | reverse complement strand
TCGTTTCGCCCATCATGGCCGCTCATGATTTGGCCGTGCACCGATAACGATTCACGTCACGATTCCAGGAGTAAGACCTCAATGTTCGTCGCCAGAATTCTGCCGTTCCCGTTGTTCTGTCTGCTCGCCTTCACGGCATTCGCTGTTGCTGATGAGCCTGTCAAGCCAACCTGGCGGTATGTGCCCGAACTGATGCGGCCGTTCTGGCAAGGTGAAGTCATTGAAGGAGAATCAGTTCTCTTCATCAAAGACGAGAAGACTGGCGAGGCCCGCGCCGCAGTGCTGTTTCCGATTCAGGAAGTGTTGTCGGTGAAGAACTCCGTTGGCGATGTGGCCTATGAGAACGGCAAGGATTTCGTTTGGAAGGCAGACTCGCGAGAGATTGTGATCCCGGTTGGCTCGCGCATTCCCACGAAGACACTTCAAGAACTGCGACGGCCTGCCAAGTCGCAGAAGTACGAACTGACTCATCGCGACGGCAACGGCGAGATCTTCTTTGGCGGGCGGCTCGAATATGCAGAAATGCAAACCTGCATCACGTATCGACACGCGGCGGATTTGTGGAAAGCCCCTGTCCCGAAGTTCGACCCGAAGATGCTGCCGCAATCCGTCGCGAAGTTGGTCAACAAACAACCGCTGTCGATCGTGACGCTCGGCGACAGCATCTCGGCGGGAGCGAACGCGTCAGCTTTGTATGGCGCGGCACCCTATCAGCCCGCGTATCCTGAACTGGTCCGCCGACAACTGGCCGAACGATTTCAGGGGCCGGTCGAAATGAAGAATCTCGCGGTCGGAGGGACCGACACCGGTTGGGGACTGACGCAGATCGACAAAGTGGTCGAGGCTCAACCGCAGTTGGTGATCTTGGCCTTCGGCATGAATGATTCCGCCGGACGCTCTGCGAAGTCGTATCAAGAAACCACAAAGGCCATGATCGCCAAAATTCGCGAGAAGTTGCCGGAGTGCGAGTTCATCCTCGTCGCATCGATGCTCGGCAATCGTGATTGGATTCGACTCAAGCACGAAGCCTTCCCGCAGTACCGCGACGCATTGAATGAGTTGGTCGAACCAGGCATCGCGCTCGCCGACCTCACCTCCATCTGGTCTGGCTTCTTGGAACTCAAACAAGACTGGGACCAAACTGGCAACGGCGTCAACCACCCCAACGACTTCGGCCACCGCGTTTACGCGCAAGTTATCACTACACTGCTCGAACCGAAGTAAATTGCGCGAAAACATGAGTTCGTAGTTCCGCCTTGAGGCGGTGCATGCTCGTCGTACCGCCTCAAGGCGGAACTACAAACTTGCTTTTCACCACGATTAACGGCTGTTGTCAGAACGCGTTTCATAGAGCGACGACGGAATCCGTGGAGATGCCAATCTATCCCGTAAACGGCAAATGGTTGCATCGTTGTACCGCAACAAGATGGTTTGTCTGGATGGCCGACCGTGGGGAGAAACCTACGCGATCCACCATTCGCAAGACTTCTTGTCGGTGTCCTGAATCACGGATAAGCTCATCCCGAAACTGTGCCGCATCGAAGGATGAATTCATGTTGTCGAAACTGGAAATCGAATACCCCGAGAACTTGCCTGACGTGTTGCAGACGACTCGCGCGCGGTTTGAGCAGGAAGCCAAGATGGCGATGGCCGTGAAGCTGTTCGAGATGCGGCGCCTCTCGTCTGGCATGGCTGCGGATTTGGTGGGGATGGATCGTGTCTCGTTCTTGTTGAGGCTCAGCGACTTCGGCGTCCCGATGATCGACCTCGACGCTGACGAATTGGCGGAAGACATCGCTAATGCCTGAGTCCGCGATTGTGGTCAACACGGGACCGATCCTCGCTTTGATAGCGGCAACCGGTGATTTGTCGCTACTTCCGAAGCTCTATTCGCGAGTCATCGTGCCTCGCGAAGTCTGCGATGAAGTGCTGGCCAACGGCGGAACGATGTTCGGTGCGACAGAGTTCGCTTTTGCAGACGGCATCGAGCGGCGAACGGAACCCGTTGTGATTGGTTCGCTACTGAGTCAACTCCTTGATCGTGGCGAAGCCTCAGTTGTGCAACTCGCGATCAGCGAAGGCATCGAAACTGTTTGCATCGACGAACATCTGGGCCGACGTGTCGCCCGTTTGAACGGGCTGCGTGTTACTGGCTCGCTGGGAGTCCTGATTCGAGCTAAACGCGAAGGATACGCACTCTGCATTTCCGATGCCGGTGCCTTCTTGAGCGACCGTGGGTGGCCCCCCGGCGACCTTTGGCAGTTGCTCGGCGACCGATATCCATCAACGGAACGGTCGGAACTGCGATCTCTTCCTCCAGACTGATCCGTCTCGCTTAGCCAGTCCCTGCTGCCCGGTTAGCCTAAGTTGGGCTAAGCCGATTTTGGGGTTACGTTTCGCCGCATGACTGATTCCGTACATACAGCACGTTACAGACGGCTTTGTGAACTTTTGATTGAAGCTCGCAACACGAAAGGGCTTTCACAGGAAGCTTTGGCGGACGAAATGGGCCGCGTTCAGACATTCGTCAGTAAGTACGAGCGAGGCGAGAGGCGACTGGATGTTGTTGAGTTTCTAGACGTAGCCGCCGCCCTC
>CAIJTL010000446.1 GCA_903823545.1 uncultured Planctomycetaceae bacterium | reverse complement strand
CCCAACCCCATGTAGACCGGCGCCATCCACTCCATGTCGCGTTGTGCCAGGTAATCATTGACCGTCACAACGTGAACTTTTCCCGCACAGCCGTTGAGAAATGCGGCGAGCGTGGCGACGAGCGTTTTGCCTTCGCCGGTGACCATTTCGGCGATCTGGCCTTTGTGAAGAATATAGCCGCCGACCATTTGAACGTCGTAGTGCCGCATTTTCAGATAGCGTTTGCCCGCTTCACGAACTGCGGCGAAGGCGTCAGGCAAAATGTCGTCGGTGGTCTGACCGTCGGCGAGTCGAGCGCGTAACTTCGAGGCCGTCTCGCGAAGCTCACCTTCGGTCAGCTTCTCATAATCCGATTCAAGCTGATTGATACGGTCGAGCGTCGAGCCGGGGAGGATTTTGCTTGATCCGTCCTTTTCGCGAACGTATCCAATGCCACGCACTCGGCGTTCATTCGATGAGCCGAACATGTTCGTGACAAATCGCTCAAACTTGCCTGTGGCCAAACTGAAAACTTCGCCGACTGTGTCAAGAATGTCCATTGTGGATTGAGTCTCTTAGGGGCTTAATCGGAACGCGTTTGTGTTGAAATCGCGTTTTGGCGATCGATTCGGAGTCAGTCCGATTGGGCACCAAGGCCACTGCGAACTAACGCCGCTCCGCTCGCTTGTGCCAGAAAGCTCTCGGCGTCGAACGACATCCTGTCTTGAGGCGAAACCTCACCGAGGCGTGAATGCGGAATCCATTCGTTGGCGACGGCATCTTCTTGCCAACAAGTTTGAGTTGCCAACTAGGACAAGCGAGGCTTCCTGCCAACGCATCTAACTCGTGACGTCAACGCTGGTTGCTCAACTGAGCGGCGGGAGTCTAGGAGGCCCGCTGCGGAGGGTCAATGGCGTTGTTCGGTCACTTAAACAAACCCAAAGACCCGCTTGAAGACAGGGCTCCGGCGGGCGGTGTTGCTTCAGTCTCTTCAAACTGTGGCAGGATTACTTCAGCTAACCAGAATTGTTTGAGCTCTTTGACGAGCCACAAGAACTTTTCGAGATCGACGGGCTTTGTGAGATAGGCCGCGACATCGAAGTGTCCGACGTCGGCTCGGTCAGCGGGATCAGTCGACGCGGTGAGTACGACGACCGGAATTCCCTTGAGCGATTCATCATCTTTGACACTTGCGAGAACATCTTTGCCGCTGATTCCCGGCAATCCCAAATCCAACAGAATTAAATCGGGGCGAGGGGCACGAGCGTATTTTCCTTCGTGCCGCAGAAACTCCAACGTGTCTTCGCCAGTTTTCAGCCACGACATGCGATGTTGAATTTGCCCTTTCGACAACGCCCCCATCGTGAGTCGAGCCGCTACAAGGCTGTCCTCGACCATCAAAATTTCCATCGGCCGACCAACTGTTTGACTTTCGTTGGCGATCGTCATTCCCAAGCCCTCTGGCTACGGAGTCATATCCGAAGTAATTCAATCAGGCGGAGTCTACGCAGCGACGAGCCAACAGGCCAAGGAGACTTTGAACAACGATTTTGGGTCGAACAAAAAAGAAAAGCCCGGCTGGAATGCCGGGCTTGAAAAGTCAGAAGAGATCAATTTCGGGAGACTAAGAGCCGGTCCCTGCTGGCTCAGAAATCTTGCCCATCGCCTTAAACGTGATCGGTTGATTCCGGCCATTAACCGTGACCGTGAACTCTTCAACGATGTTCCCAGGCTTTTCTGGAGCGGTGATCGTCATCGGCAGGACGTGGACTTGGGCCGCGTTCTGCGGCAAGCGGACTTTGAAGATTCCGGTTTCGGAATCGCACTCAATCTTGTCGATTTGGAACGGCTGCTTCCCTTTGATGACCACATTGAATTGCTTTGCTTCGCCCGGCTTCATCACACCCAATGACACGACGGACGGCGTGACCATCACGTCTGCTTCAACGGTCGCTTCCACGAGCAGCGGAACTTGTGGGCTGTTTTGATCGTCGGTGATGACAATCAGTTGTTCGCGAATTGGCCCGACAGGAGCATTCGCCGCCAACGTTACGACGATGTCGTAATCGACTCGGCCTGGACCGCGAGTCACTTCGACAGCTTTTGCAGTGACTGACTCGGTTCGTGAGCGGACTTCTTTGACTTGCCAATCATCTCGGCCTGCGTATTGCAGCTTAATCTTTCGAGTGGCTTCTTTTCCGAGTTCAACAGCACCAAATGCGACTGAACCGGGTTCAAATACGACGTCCGTCCGGATATAGGCGGTAATTGGAATTCGGACTTCAGCATAGAGCGGTGCGTCGATCGTGATGATGACGTTCGAGTCTTTCCGGCGAGTGAACTTGCGAGTGTCCATCGTCACTTCGATATAGCCCTCTTCGAGGCTTTCAAGCGATGTCTTACTCGGTTTGCCAGCAGAGCATCCACAAGTCGTTTTGACGTCGACAATATGGACTGGTTGCTTGTAGAGGTTCGTGATCTTCACTCGAGCAACCGCATCGGAACCCCGTGCGACGACTCCAAAGTCGATGTTCTTTTGATCGAACATCTTTTCTGCCCAAGTTGGTTCCTGAGCAGAAGCAATCGAGGTGTAACAGACACCCCAGATGAGTAAGGCACAAAGTTGAGAGAGGCGGGCGATAGGCATGATGGTCACTCGTTGTGAGTGGTGCGAACGTGGTCCAGCCAGCGCCGCATCAAAGGAGGGTGGGTTCACAACCTCCTGGTGAACCGCCATCGGGCAACCATTCATGGCTGTCCGAAAAAATTTGGAATTTGACAGTGAGGATCAACATCGCGTCGTGCTGTCCACATCGGCAAAATCTGCCGGGCGAGGTTAGGTCTGCCCCTAAAAAATGTCAACGAGCTGTTTCAGAACCGAAACATTGCTGCTGCGATTGGCATAACTGTGCCAAACTGGCCACGATTCGCTTGTTCGAACAAAGTTGGCCCGCTCATTGTTTCAAGCGATGAGCAGTTTCCACGAACTCGTTCAGGACGCGGGACACCGTTAAGTTCGATTCGTACAACGGAGGAACAGGCCGTTTGCGAAGGCTGATAAGGCTCATGGTGGATGGCCTGCTCTTAACGATGGCCTGCTCATAACTCAGTCGAAATCGATGAGATTAAACCAAATACATCCGGAAGCTCGATTCTAGTTTCGCGATAAGTCCCGAAGCTGACGCATTTGGATGTGTCGGTTGGTGCTCCGCTTTATGAGGAGGTTGATGATAATGGTCCGCCGCCGGAAGCTCGCCTGTGTAATCGGACTCTTCGCCAGCATTTGGATGTCGATGGCGTCACAGCGATTGGCCGCTGCTGATGACCTCAAGCCGGAAGCGGTTCTTAAGTCGATCGAAAAAGGGAAGCGGTACTTACTGAATTCACAGCGTCCTGACGGCACTTGGCCGTGTATCTTCAATGATTCATATCCGACCGGTGCGACGAGTTTGGCGACGCTGGCGTTGCTCAACATCGGGATGACACCTCAAGACCAAGCGATCAAGAAGGCGCTGGAATATCTCCGTTCGCAGCGTCCGCCAGAAAAGACCTACGAGGCTGGTTTGCAGCTCATGGTCTATGCCGCTGCGAAAGACGGAAATCGCGACCGTGCGCGAATGATGACAATCACTAAGTCGTTAGAAGATGCTCAAGACACAAACGGTGGTTCTGGTTGGTGGAGTTATGGGTTATCCGGTGGACCAGGTTCGGACCATAGCAACACTCAATACGCCGTACTTGGACTGCGTGAAGCCGCCTTCGCCGGAGTTCCCACCAGTCGAAAAGGCTGGGAAGCAACGAAGCGACATTGGGTGACAGCTCAATCTGCGGACGGCGGTTGGGGATATACCGCTGCAGGCAACGGTTCGTCTGGCAGCATGAGTGTCGCTGGTATCGCAACATTGGTGATCGCCGACACGATGCTGCCTGATGATTCGGACGTCGGTCGTGATGGGATACCTGATTGCTGCAAAGACGAACCGAGAAATGTCGCCCTCGAAAAAGGGCTGAAGTGGCTCGAAAACAATTTTGCCGTTGGCCACAACCCCGGATCAGGTGGGATCGGCGGGACGCTGTATTACCTCTATGGCCTGGAACGCGCCGGGCGGCTCAGCGGTCAGCGGTTCATTGGCAATCACGATTGGTTCCGCGAAGGGGCAAAATTCTTAGTCAATGGTCAGGCTGGAGACGGTCAGTTCTCGGCGCAAGGTCACGGCGACGGAGATGCGGTCGTCGGAACAAGTTTTGGGCTGCTGTTCCTGTCGAAAGGAATGGCTCCCGTGATGATCAATAAATTGAAATTCGGTCCACCCGGGGCAGTTGGCCCGAACGGGCTAGCCACGGAAGATTGGAACCGACACCGTCGTGACGTTCACAACCTCACGGACCTCATCAGCGGGATGCCCAAGTGGCCAAAGCTCGTGACGTGGCAAGTCGTCGATATGGATAAGGCCATCAAGGGGGCCGGAGTCGCCGACCTGTTGCAAGCTCCAGTCTTGTTTCTTTCTGGTCGCGACGCTCAGGAGCTTGGTGAGAAAGAAGTCGCTTTATTGCGCGAGTACGTTACGTCTGGCGGTTTCATCTTCGCTGTCTGCAACTGCAACGGAGCGGGCTTTGATACCGGCTTTCGAGAGCTCATCAAGCGGATGTATCCAGACGGCGAAGCGGAGCTCAAACAGTTGTCGAAGGATCATCCGATCTTTCGCAGCGAGTACCTGCTCGACGAGGCTGACGTCAATTTATGGGGAGTCGATTTCGGTTGTCGTACCGCGATCGTTTACTCGCCCGATGACATCTCTTGTCTGTGGAGCAAGTGGAGCATTTCCGAACCGCCGAATCGCTCTCCCGCCTTGAAGGGGATGGTTTCAAAGGCGACGAAGATCGGGACCAACGTCATTGCGTATGCGACCGGACGAGAACCGCCTGACAAACTCAAGCAGGCGGAAATCGCCGCGTTGGCGGGACAGCAAGACCGCATTGAAAGTGGCTTGTTGCAGGTCGCGCAACTGAAGCACGCGGGCGGTTGGGACACCGCTCCGCACGCGCTGCGGAACATGCTCTTCGCGAT
>CAIJTL010000445.1 GCA_903823545.1 uncultured Planctomycetaceae bacterium | reverse complement strand
CCCGATGGCGAAAGAGGCGACAACCTCACTGACATTGCGAAGCTGCACGCTGCAAGGGACGAACGCGATTCACACGCCCAACATCACTTCGCCGGTCAACGTCACTGTCGAAAGTAGTTTGCTGAAAACAGACTCGATCGGCGGCTCATTCCTGACGGCCGAAAACAGTAAGAAGGACCGTACTTGGGAAGGGAGCGACAACGTCTACGGCGTCTCAAAATGGGTCGGCTCAAGCGGGCGTCCGGTGGCGAGCATCATCGACGCAAAGAGCTTCGCCAAGTTTTGGGGGATCGAAGATAAAGGCTCGATCGCCAAACAAATCGTGTTTGAAGGAAAGCGTCAAAACAAATCATCGAGCCATCGCATGCGTGCGACGGAGTTCGCGCTGGCTGCTCAGTCGGAACTCGGGCTTTCCGGGGCAAAGACGGGGATTCAAATCTTAACCGTCGGTGCCGGGCGCCCCTTCAGTTGCTATCGCGAGAGTATCCTCTACAACGACTGGAAGAAGAGCGTTGCCGCGAAATGACGCGTCGATCAGGTGGCCCGCCTGATTTACGGTTTCAGACCTGCCTGCTGCACGCGCCACAATTCCAAGCGAGGCGGTAACTCATCCGGCTTTGCCGTTCCTGTTGTCGCCAGTTGTTGCACGGTGATCGACGCAACCAAGTTGCCGACGAGTGCCGCTTCTGCCAGCGAAGCACCGGATGCGAGCGAGATCACCGCTCCGGCCGTCGCGCTATCTCCAGCTCCCGTTGGATCGATCGGTCCTGGAACTTTGACGCCAGGGACGTGAGTCAATTCGGGATCGCTGACGAACATGCCTCGCTCACCGAGCGTCACGCAAACGGGGACATGAGTCTTTGCTTTCAGCACAGGAATCGCCGCTCGCAAGCGATCCAGTTCGATCCGCTCGTCGGGCAGCGGGTTCGCGTGATGCACGGCCTCAAACTGATTCGGCTTGATGATCATGTGCCGAAAATCGTGAATGTGATTCCGGCTGTCGGCCCAAAACAAAACATGAGGATTCTGTGCCGCTCGTTCGGCCAATGCGTCGCGCATCATTGCGGTCACAATGCCGCAGTCATCATCAACAACTTGATCAACGACGATCACCGCATCGACTTGTGACACGATACGATCGAACGCCATGAGCACTTCCTCGATCAACGTCGGCGGCGTTGGTTGACGATTCTTGGTGTCGTAGCGTTCGTGTTCGCCAGCCAGACTCGGATCGCACATGTCGCGCGGCTTGAGGTACGTTGGCGTCATCATCTCGCCACTCGTCAGCAAGCCATCTGTCGAGCAGCCGATCTTTTTCAAACAACCGCGCAAGTCATACGCCTCACCGTCATCTCCAACCGCTCCGATCGCGTGCAACGTTTTGCAGCCGAGTGCCGCCAGATTATTGACGACGGTTCCAGCCGCTCCGGCAAAGCGTCGAATCGCGACCACTTGATTTGCATTCAAGCCCGTCTCAAACGACGGCTCATCCAGTTCGTGATCGACTTCGAGATACTTATCAAGAAAGAAGTCTCCGATCACAGCGATCCGCCGCGAAGGAAATTGTGCGATCAGTTCGGCGAGGCGTTCGGGGGTCATGGGTTTTGTCAGTGGTCAGTGAAGGTTACGAATGATTGTTGTGCCAGACATCAACTGACGACGGACTACGGACCACTGACAACTTTCTTCATCACCGCCTCGTGCAGCGCGGGAACCGTCGCCTTGTGATCGCCTTGAACGTAGAAACTTTGGCCGCCGTCGGCGACGGTGCGAACCAGAATTGTTTTGAAGGGACGGAAGTAATAGCGAGGATCGTTCTTCGGAGCTTCGTGTGAGAGGTCGTCCCCGAGACTCGGAAGGTCGAAGACAGCGGTTGTGAAGTGGCAGATTTTCTCGCCACGCGGGTGAGCGACGTTACGAGCCATCGCGAGCGCCT
>CAIJTL010000444.1 GCA_903823545.1 uncultured Planctomycetaceae bacterium | reverse complement strand
GGCTACGTAGAGTCCTGACGAAATAACAACAAACTGCTCGTTGCCCCTCTATTCTTTTCCCGTCCGTGTTTTTCCGTGTGTTCCGTGGGCACAATCAAAACATCTACACTTTGGACCGTTTATCAACTTCACCAACAAACAAGAAAGACCTCTGATGCAGACTCCATTTGATCGTCGTGACTTCCTGAAAACTTCCGCTGTGGCCGCGTTGGCGGGACTGACTTCGTCGTTTGCTTTTGCGGATGACAAGAAGCCGTTGTTTGAAATCTCTTTGGCGGAATGGTCGCTGCACCGCGCCTTGAAAGGTGGGAAGTTAGACAACCTCGATTTCCCGAAGGTCGCGAAGGAGGAGTACGGCATTCACGCGGTCGAGTTCGTCAATCAATTCTTCATGGATAAAGCGAAGGACGAAAAGTACCTCGCGGAATTGAAGAAGCGTGGTGCGGACGAAGGGGTCAAGCTGTTGCTCATCATGTGCGATGGCGAAGGTGCTCTGGGTGACCCGGACAAAGAGAAGCGAAAGACGGCGATCGAAAATCACTACAAGTGGGCAGATGCCGCAAAGTTTCTCGGATGTCATTCGATTCGAGTGAATGCGCAGAGTTCGGGGATCATTGAGGATCAAGTGGAACTCGCGGCCGACGGCTTGCATCGGTTGACCGAGTACGCAGCAAAGTTAGAGATCAATGTCATCGTGGAGAATCACGGTGGCCTGTCATCACACGGCGGCTGGTTGACTCAAGTGATGAAGAAGGTCAATCACCCACGCTGCGGCACGCTGCCGGATTTCGGCAACTTCAAGATCACACCAACGATCGAATACGACCGCTACAAAGGGACGACCGAGCTGATGCAATTCGCCAAGTCTGTGAGCGCGAAGTCACACGACTTCGACGACGCGGGCAACGAAACGAAGACAGATTACATGAAGATGATGAAGATCGTCTTGGCCGCTGGATACCACGGCTACGTTGGTATCGAATACGAAGGCGGCAGGCTCAGCGAACCGGACGGAATTCGTCTCACCAAGAAGCTGCTGGAGCGAGTTCGCACGGAGCTATCGAAGGGGTAAACACGAGCAAGAGCGTTGTGACAATTCGTAGGACGGGTCTCCTGGCCCGTCCTCTTTTATTTCATTCCAACAACGAATTGTTTCACTCAACCGCGAGCGGACGGGCCAGGAGACCCGTCCTACGTTGTTATGGCAACTGCCGTGCGGCATTGTTAGATGGCATCGAATTGAAATTGGAACGGCGCGAATAGCCTGTTGGGCCGAGGCGTGGATCGTTGCCGGTTGGTGTCCCCAACTGCGATTGAGTGGAGCTGCGGAAGTAGTTTTCCGATCCCGGCAATTGGCGTTGTGAATCGAGTTGCTGCCGTATTTGATTCATTTCCGCATTGTGAAGCTGGCTCATTCGTTCGTACTCAGCAAGCGAATTATCACCCGCTTGAGTGGTGATAAATCCCTGCATGGTTGGAACGGTCGAATTGGAGTTGAGTCCCGTCGGTGCGGAACCCTGTTCCCAGCGATCATCGCCGCCGGCGCGGTCCGGGGTTGTCCGGGCGCTGGCTCGTTCCATTTCAGCAATCAAGTCACGAGTGCTTTGTGCTTGCGGGCTTGAATTTGGATTGGGAATGCCTCGACCCGGCGCAAAGCTACTGGGCTGAGCGGCAAACGAATTCGAGTTCATGTTCGTGGAGCCGAATGCATTGAATTGAGTAGGCGTCTGATATTGTTCGGAAGGGGGAAGTCGATCTCGCAACGCAAACTGCGCTGGAGACTCAGTCATGTTTGGCTGCCTCGATGAGGTGTCATAGCCGCCTGGACCGAACGAACCTGCGGGAGGCTCGCCCATCGCTGGCCCAGTGGGCGGTTGGTTGAAGTTGCCACCATTGTTGGGACTGAAGCCACCGTTATTGGGATTGAAGTTGGCTCCGTTGGGAGTGCCCATGTTGGGATTAGATGCAGCAGGGTTTGGCACGCTGTTCGATGTTCCTGGGTTCGACGATCCTGGCGAGATCGGAAACAGATTGCCGGGGCCTGCGTTCATGCCCATGCGAGAAGCTGCACGCGCCGCTTCGTCGGCCAAGTTGGCTGATGATCCTGGCTGCCATAGTCCGGTGGGAGGAGCGAACGATTGCGAGTTGCTGCGAGACGTCGCTGGATTTGGATTGATCGATGGGAGCGGTGCCGTTGATTGAAACTCAGGCATCGCATCGAGCGGTGAGTTGACGTTGCCACGCGGCGCATTGAACGCGGGTGGGGTTGGAACCGCATTCATGTTTGGCAGCCCGTTCGGTTGGAA
The DNA here is from genome assembly GCA_903823545.1 of uncultured Planctomycetaceae bacterium. Taxonomy (GTDB): domain Bacteria; phylum Planctomycetota; class Planctomycetia; order Planctomycetales; family Planctomycetaceae; genus SXKJ01. Next base: position 1,270 of record CAIJTL010000444.1, on the reverse strand, counting down.
TGGCTGCGACTGGGATGGTTGTGGCGGATTCGGGACGTTCCAAATTTGCGAGCCGTTGGGCGGAGCATTGCCGTTCGAGTTCGAGTTTGGAATTAGATTTTGCCCATCCATGCGCTGTGGTGCTGCGGGGAAACCGTCGGAGGCGCTACCACGCGGTGCGTATTGTGGGGTGTTGCCTGACTGAGAGGTCGGTAAGGCGTTGACGTTTCCGAAGGAGTTTGAATTTGTAGGCGGAGGCCCGATCATGACCGGGCCGTTCGGAACGTTGCTCGGAATCTGTGAGCCGCGATTGAGGCCGCCGGGTTGCGGTCCGCCTGCCTGTGTGACGTTGTTTGACCGCCCCTGTTCTTCGTCACGAAATTGACGAATCAGCGAGGCTTGTCGTTGTCGATCGCTCTCATCACGAGCTTGTCGCTCGGCGATCGCTTCGAGTCGTTTTCGTTCCATCGCTTCTTTGAGCTGACGGGCTGGTTCCGAGATATTCGGATCGTTAACCGCCAAAGACTGCGCGTTTGGTGGTGGCGAAGCTGGTGTGTAAGCCGGGGGCGGATTCATCGGCTGCCGCGTTTGCGGCGGCATCGGTTGTTGATTGAATTGCGAGTTAATCGGGGACGCGCCGTTGTTCTGCCACTGCTGATTGTTCGCCAACATCGTGTTGGGCTGAGCGGCTCCGTTCAGGTTTGCGGGATTTTGGTTCGTAGGAAGAAAGCGAGCCAATTTGGCTTGCGCTTCTGCCTCGCTGCTGGTGCGACGAAACATGGCCAGTGCTTGATCGGCCTGTCCCCGTTTCGCATGCAGCATGCCCATATTGTTCATGGCATTGGCTTGATTGGGGCTCTGCTGTAGTGCGGCGGACAGATAGCGTTCGGCTTCCGCGTAACGTGACTGCAACAGGTACGAATAGCCTAGGTCGTTGAGGATGTTTGCGTCGCGCGGTGCCGCTGCGAGTGCCGCTTGGTAGTAACGCTCGGCAGAGAGAAAATCATTTTGGCGATCGGCGATGACGGCGAGTCGATGATTTGCTTCAGGATGATTGGGCTGTTTACGCAGGATCGCTTGGTAGTTGGCTTGGGCCTCGTTCATCAACCCTTGTTGGAACGCGGTGTGAGCCTTGTTGAGTAGTTCGGTTGTCTCACCTGCACCGCGAGAAAGCGACCCGCTGCTGGGGACTCGGCTCTGATTCTTCGCGATCTGCTCAGTCTTGTAGTCATCAAACGACTGTGGCTTTTTGGCAAACAACGACATGGGCGAAGCACAGCCGGTCGATGCC
>CAIJTL010000443.1 GCA_903823545.1 uncultured Planctomycetaceae bacterium | reverse complement strand
TTGTCGTGATAGAAAAACTGATCGGTCTCCAAGAGCACCCCCGCGTCCCCTGCCAACCGGCGCGCCAAATGACTCTTTCCGCTCGATGGAAGACCGCGCATCAGATAGACAATTTTGTCGGACATGGGCGTAGGGCACCGTGGCCAGAATTCAAAACAAAACGAGGAAACCTTTGCGGCAACATACGGCAACGGCTCAGATTTTTGAACACCCGCAAAAGCGGGCTCTCCACCATTTCTGTGGAGCACGCGGCTCGCGTGCCATCGTTTCTACAACATCTCATGCACGCGATCCGCGTGCACCACAACTTTCAACACGAGTGGCGGAGAGTCCAAAAATGACAAGGGTAATCTTGGTGGCTATCCGAAAAGGGAGAGCGAGGCTCCTGCCGAGCAGCGACAGCGTTTGATATCCAGATGACATTCACGGTCAGTGTGACGCGGCAACGCGTAACCCCTAAATCAACTCAATCATTCGTTTGCCGTTCAACACAACCATTTCGCCGCAGGTAGATCGGTTACTTGCCCCCCGCTTCGTCCAGCTTCATCAGCCGAGCTTTCGCGGGATCGTTCTTCCAACCGTACTTCTCAGAGAAGTCGGAGATGGAGTACAGCTTCTGCCCGCCGTCTTTCGAGATGGCGACGACCACCAATTGCGATTCGACGTTCTCGGAACCTCGGAAATGACCATCGGGACCGATGCAGGCCCAATGAGCTGCCCCGGTGCCGAAACGTGGAATCAACGTGCCGAGCTTCGTGACCTTGCGCGTGTCGAACGATTGGATGGGATAGCCGCCCCAGCAGCCAGTCACGAAGCGTCGCTTGTCGGGATGCCAGAAGACGGGAGCACCAAGGCCGCTCACAACGGCGCTTTCTTTGGTAGTCACTGCGCGATAGCCCACTTCCCAACCGTTGGCAGCCAGAATCTGTTTGCTGTCCGATGACCACGCGACGCACTGCATTCCCGCGACAAAATGGATGAACGGCTCGCTGAGCTTTCCCGATTTGACATCCAACACCCTCGCTCCGGCATCGGCCGCTGCCAGAGCGATTAACTTGCCGTCCGAAGACCACGCCATTCCGAAAGGACCGATTGCGACTGGTGACGGTAAGCGGTCAAAGGCGCGAGACGCGGGTGCCTTCTTTCCGATCGACCAAATGCGAACAATGTCATCGTCCGCGCAGGTGGCAAGCTGTTGGCCATCGGGGGACCAGATCAAGCTCCGAACCGCGCGGTCGTGGTCCAATTTCTGGACTTGTTGTCCATCGGAAATATTCCAGAGTCGAACCGTCTTATCGCTACCGGCGGACGCGAGTTGCTTGCTATCGGGAGACCAATTCACCGCATTGATTCCGCCAACGTGCCCCCCCCAGCGCAGCGCGTTACAGTCCTGTTTCGCTATCGACGATCCAGAGATTGTCCTTCTCCTGCTGGCTGTCATAAACCGCCAACCATTGATCGTTGGGTGATGCTAGACTCGCACCGGACGGGAATTCCGTGAGTCGCTGAGTGGATTCGCCGGTGTCGGCGTTCCACGCCAGCAGAGTTGCCCCATGATGAAGCCGCAGTGTCTTGCCGTTGTTCGAGAGATGAACTGTCCCACCAAGATCGCCGCGACCGATGTCGTTGACGGTCAGTTCCTGGCCGCTGCCGGCATCGTAAATCGCCAACCGATTGTACCCCGCCGCCGCAATCCACTTTCCGTCCGGTGACCAAGCCGCCTTAAAGATTTGGCCGCCCGAACGCATCCGCGCGAGAGGCTGTCTGGTCGCGATGTTCCAGACGATCAGTTCCGAACCGCACGCAGACACGAGACGCGGCCAAGCTTCATGTCG
>CAIJTL010000442.1 GCA_903823545.1 uncultured Planctomycetaceae bacterium | reverse complement strand
GCCATGCACGTCGGTCAAACGGAAATCGCGACCGGAGTAACGATAGGTTAGACGCTCGTGGTTGAAGCCTAGTAGATGTAGCAGAGTGGCGTGCAGGTCGTGGACGGTGACGCGGTTCTCGACGGCGCGGAAGCCGAAGTCGTCGGTCGCTCCGTAAGACATGCCCCCTTTGATGCCACCGCCGGCCAGCCACATCGTGAAGCCGTAGTGATTGTGATCGCGACCGTTACCGCTTTCTGAAACTGGAGTGCGACCGAACTCGCCGCCCCACACGACCAGTGTTTCGTCGAGCAGTCCGCGGCGCTTCAGGTCTCGCAGTAGCGCGGCAATGGGCTGGTCGATCTGACGGCTGCTGCTCGTGATCGACTTGTCGATGTTCTCGTGATGGTCCCAGCCTCCGTGTTCGACATGGATGTAGCGAACTCCCCGTTCGACCAGTCGGCGCGAGATCAGGCAGCCGCGCGCGAAGGGACTCGAACCGTATTCGTCATGAGTCGCCTGCGTCTCCGAGCGGATGTCAAAGACGTCCCCCGCAGCGAACTGCATCCGAAACGCGGTCTCCATCGCGCGGATGCGAGCTTCCAGCGCCGGGTCATCTCCCGACGCCGCAAGCTGCCGACGATTGAGCCGCGCGATGAACTCGACTTGTCGTTCTTGCTGTTCGCGATTGAGCGTCCCATTCCGCAGGTAGCGGACCATCTTCTCCGGGTCTTTCTCGGCGATGTTGATCGGCGTCCCTTGGTGTTCGCCGGGGAGATAGCCATTGCGAACGTAACGGGACGCGGTTCCGCCATCACTCAGCGAGACGAAGCCGGGGAGGTTTCGATTCTCGGTTCCCAACCCGTAGGAGACCCACGAGCCGAGCGACGGATGAATCTGATCGATGCGTCCCGAGAAGAGATGATTGGCCGCCGGTGCGTGATTCGGATTGCCGCCGACCATCGACTTCACGACGCACAAGTCATCGGCACAATCGCGAAGATTCGGCAGCAGATCGCTGATGAGCAGCCCGCTCTTGCCGCCGGGCCGGAACTCCCACGGAGCCGGCAGCAATCCGCCGGTCACTCGCTCAGTCCGCAGGTCGGCACCAGCGGGACGTTGCCCCGCGAACTTCTTGAGGCTCGGTTTTTCATCGAACAGGTCGATATGCGACGGACCTCCGGCCATAAAGAGAAAGATGACATGCTTGGCCTTCGCCACATGAGGCGTCACGACACCGGACGTTGGCTGATCTGCGCGAAGCAGATCAGCCAACGCGAGCGTCCCGAATCCGGCACCCAACGAGCCAAGCAACTGCCGGCGTGAAAGTCCGATTGGCGAATGATCGTGATTCGACAGCATCTGTTGATCCAATCGTTCTGGGTTGGGCCTTCGAAGTACAAGAACTCATTCCGAGGCATCTTCCTGCAATGACTTCACTTCGCGCCGAAAGAACCTCGGTGCTTCGCTGCCGGAGTACTTTTGCTTGATGTCGTCGGGAAGTTGAACTCGAAGTCGATTCAGCACTTCAAAAAAACTAATAATCTCACTGTCGTCATTGGAGGGGAACTCGCGACTGGGCACAATCTCGTACTGCCGCAGCGTTTGAACTATCAGAGGGACATGGTCAGGGAATCCTGCATTAGCCAATGCAAAAGACGCCATAACTCGATACGGCCCTTCTCGACTGATTTCTTCAATGAGCGCCGTCTTACCCACATCCGACCGATTGTTTATCAAGATCAACGATGCAAGCGTTTTGTCTTCAGACGAATGAGTACGAGTTAACAGATCCGCTAATGGAGCGATTGCTTCCGATCTAAATCTCAGTACTCTTTCGGCGATCACATATGGATTTGTCGAAGTCTCCAATGCTCGTATGGATTCTAGCAATACGTTTCGGCGATCAGACTTGCTAACTGACGTCGGCAAAGAAAAGAACTC
>CAIJTL010000441.1 GCA_903823545.1 uncultured Planctomycetaceae bacterium | reverse complement strand
TCCTGATCCGACGTCGCTCGTGACCCTCCCCCACCTGCGCATGCCGCTGTACGCCGTGCCGGGGCATCCCAACACCAGCAGCGTGACGGTCGCCGGCAATAAGGGCTTCCGAGCGACACCCGAAGCAAACCGTCGTTGTTGCCGGTGAAAAAATTTGCGCTTGGTCTAAGGAGGTCTTGGGGCTTTCGGTAAGGCTGGGCGTGTAGGCCGAATCGCAAGAACGAGGCAAGCTGGCGTTTGAAATGCGCGACACGATTGGCTGGCTCAGCGACCGAACGTCAAACAAGCGAAAGTTTGCCGAATGTGCCGCCGATACCAACGTTATGGGTTGTAGCGCCGGTCTGCGCGAGCGGTACACCTTTGGGTTCGATTGCCTCAAGTAGGTGGGTGTCATGACGTTTCAGCCAACATTCGCAAATCTGTCGCCGGTTCGGCTAGGGCTTCGAGAAACAACAAGACGAATGTGTTGCCGGATCGCGGCGGCGGCAGTCTTGGGCTCGTCGTTGTTCGGATGCGCGACCAGTGAACCGGAGCTGAAGTATCTCGGCGACAAGCAGATGTCGTACTACAAACAAGCGGCGACCACGATCGACTATCCGGTCGCTGATACTCAGCCGAATCCCGAAGCGACTTTTGCCAAACGTCCGCGAACGGTGACCGATCGAGACAAAGACGAAGTTTGGGAGGTCTCACTCACTCAAGCGATTCAACTGGCGATCCAAAACAACAGCATGATTCGCACCCGCGCAGATAATCGAGCGGCTTCTGCGATTCTTTCAGCAGGTGACCGCGCACCATCAGCCTTTGACCCGTCCATTCAAGAGACCGGGGTTTTGTTTGGCAGCCGCGGTGTTGCCGCTGCGTTGTCGGCATTTGATGCTCAGTTAAACAGTTCGATGACTTGGGGACGTAATGAGGTTCCACAGAACAATGCCATCTTTGGTGGTGGCATCGGTGGCGGTCAGGCACTGACGACTGAAACCGGAGTGTTCAATTCACAGCTTTCCAAAACCTTTGGCACCGGCGGCTCGTTCGCACTCGGTCACTCGGTCAATTACACCGGTAACAACATCCCGGCTGGAGCGCAGCTCTTTCAATCAGCCTATACCGGCAATGTTTCTGCTCAGTATACGCATCCGTTGCTGGCCGGCTCCGGTACCGAATTCACTCGGATTGCTGGCCCAGTATCTCAGAGTTTTGGCGGCATTTCTGGCGTCACTCAGGGTGTTGTCATTGCACGTATCAATCAGGATCTCTCGCTCGCCGACTTCGAAGCGGGTGTCATCACGATGTTGAAGGACATCGAAGATTTGTATTGGGAACTCTACCTGCGATACCGCGAATACGACACAGCGGTCAGCGCGCGCAACAGTGCGTTGCAGTCGTGGCGTGAAGCACATCGAATTCTCGAAGCGGGTGGCAAAGCTGGTTTCAAACCGTCAGACGAAGCTCAAGCACGCGACTTCTATTTCCAAACGCGAGCGGCTACCGAGAATGCGCTATCGAATGTTTATTCAGCCGAAGTCGTGTTGCGGCGCATCCTGGGGTTGTCGGTCAATGACGGTCGCATTTTACGTCCGAGCGACGAACCAACGACCGCTCAGTTCTTGCCGAGTTGGGAAGCGAGTTTGACTGAGGCACTAACTCAGCGCGTCGAGCTACGCAAACAGAAATGGACCATCAAGAGTTTGGACCTACAGCTCTGTGCGGCGGAAAGTCTGACGCAACCGAATCTCAACTTCGTATCGGGGTATCAAGTTAACGGACTAGGAAACGATCTGCTCGGTAATTCGCTTCCGAGTTCCGCTCCCGGACAAAATTTCCCGAACG
>CAIJTL010000440.1 GCA_903823545.1 uncultured Planctomycetaceae bacterium | reverse complement strand
GCCCATTGACGGACAACTCTTCGGAAGCACCGGCGAGCGTCACGGCGTTTTCTTTGATCGACTGAATGTTGCCACGCATGTCCTCGAAGAACTGTCCCAACCGAGCTCCCAACTTCCCGATCGCATCATCACCAGAGACTGCTATTTGGCGTGTCAGATCACCTCTTGCTGCGGAATCAACGACACCCAAGATTTCGTCAACTTTGTTGCCGAGCGTTTCAGCCTGCTGACGTTCGCGTTCTGCTGCCTCATTAAGTTTCTGGTCCGCTTCAAGCTTCTCAGTCACACAATCCCAGCAAACGATCGTGCCAACGACTTCATTGAATTGTCCGCGAACTGCCGTCGCTTTGAGGTCGAACACTTCGCTGCCAATTTGAATTCGTCCACCCACTGGATGTCCTTGTGATTCAGAAATAACACGACGTTGATGTCCAGGATTTTTGTGAAAGATGTCCATGGAGTTGCCAACAATCTGATCAACTCGTACTGGAAGCAATGACTCAACCTTCCTGAGCATGTTGAGTGCATTGGGATTGATATAGGTAATTTTGAAGTTGCGATCAGCGTAAGTCACATTAGCCGACAAATTGTCAAGCATTGACTGCAGTCGGTATTGCTTAGCAGTCACGTGACGGATTGTGTAGCGGCTAATCCAGTAAGTGAATGCGATCACGAGAGTGAGCACAACAAGCGAACCATAACCACGTAGCGTGACGCCTTCGCTCAAGGCGTCTTCAGCCACCTTGGTGTTTTTAGTTGTCAGTTCCACGATCTTGTCGACGGCAACTCGATGAGCCTCGTAGTGGTCTCGCATTTCGTTTGCGGTCAGTTCTCGCATTTGATCGAGATCACGCTCATTAACTGCGGGAATGAATTCACGCTCGACGACCCGGAATAGTTCCATTGCAGACTTATCAGAGTCGACAAGCAACAACTTCCGAACGGCTTCGTCGGTGACTTCCTTTTCCCAAAACGCGCGGCGGGTTTCGTAATCCGTTCGAAGCTTCTTGAAATGCTCCACTTGGCCTTGAATGGAAGCTTTGTCGCCGTTGAGTCGAACTTGTTCGATCAGCGAATACGCGTTGAGGAACGTTTCGATCAGATAAATTGGGGGCGGCAACGCATCGGCCAGCAAGTCTTTAGCATTCGCAACTTGTTTGAATTGCGGGCCATCAACACGGGCGTATCGGGCAGCCGAGTAGGAATATCCCCCGAAACTGAGGATGGCGGCAACGATCGCCATAACCATTACCGAAACTTTGCGAGTCAAAGGCAACTGAGCGAACCAGCGAGTCATGGTGAATCTTTCCGTGCGTTATCAGAATGAATGAAGGGAGTGAAATTGATTACTAACCAGCCGGAAAAGACCGGCATTTTGTTGACAAACAGGATTCGAATGACGCAGACGTCACGTCATTTGTTGAGGAATCAGAGGTTGTGTGGACAAGAGTTGTCTTGGTTTAGGCCACCATTTTCAGTGCCATCTCAGTGTCGAGCACCATCAGCAATTGACGGTCGAGCTTGTAGGCACCACGAATCAGTTCGCGCGGCATTCCCTGCAACGTTTCAGGAACTGGTTCGAAGTTGCTGCTGTCGAGTTCCAGCACGTCGCCGATTTCGTCGACCAGCAAGCTGACTGGACCGTCCGGCGTTCTCACGACAACG
>CAIJTL010000439.1 GCA_903823545.1 uncultured Planctomycetaceae bacterium | reverse complement strand
GCAGCGAATTCAACGTGAGATCATTCCGACGCTCGAAAACGATCCCGCGTTTCGCAATCTGTACCAAGTCAATCTTTCCGGGACCGCAGACAAGCTGCGCACGACATGGCTGGCCATCCGCTGGAACCTGCTGCTGGCGGTCGTCATCACCTATCTCGTCATCGCCGCGTTGTTTGAATCGTGGCTCTACCCGTTCGTCGTGATGCTCAGCGTGCCGCTCGGAGCGGTCGGTGGCTTCGTCGGCCTCTGGCTGCTCAACATCCAGCTCGCACCATCGGGACACTTCCAACCGCTCGACATGCTCACGATGGTTGGCTTCATCATTCTGGTTGGCACGGTGGTCAACAACCCGATCTTGATCGTCGAGCAAGCCCTCTTCCACATCGAAGAAGAACAGATGCAACCGCACGCCGCGATTCTCGAAAGCCTCCGTACTCGCATCCGCCCAATCTTCATGACCGCCTTCATCGGCCTCTTCGGCCTGCTCCCGCTGGTCATCTCCCCGGGTGCGGGAAGCGAACTCTACCGTGGCCTCGGCAGCGTCACCCTCGGCGGCCTCGTCGCCTCCACAATCTTCACCCTCATCCTCGTCCCCGTCGCCTTCAGCCTCGCCCTAGACGGCAAAGCCGCACTGGCTCGATTACTGGGATTCAAACCGAAATAGTGCTGCACGATTCGCCAACGAGAAACGATCAAGGCTTTGTCAGAAACCCATTAGCCGGACGCGATAGCATCCGGTTTCCCCGAAGAGCGGTGGACTCACATGAGATTACTTACAAAGCCCAACACGAACTGAAACATCGTGACCGGGCATGATCTCTGTATCAGACGACATCAGGCTAGGGTAAAGTAAACGTTGGATGTGGGAACTAGTTTGTCGCCGTCACCACGAGGTGTCACATGTCTGCGGTTTTGGATCGAGTGATTTACTTGGATGAGATCGCGGACCTGTAGGCGACCCGCCCCTCTCGCGACGAGGTTTTGGCATTCCGACCTTCTGAGGAGGTTGAGACTCGCTTTGCAGAACTGATCGCGAAACAGCGTGCCGAGGGATTGTCCGACGACGAGCAAGAGGAGTTTGAACAATTTCAGCAGACCGAAATGTTGCTGCGGTTGTTGAAAGCTCGCTTGCGACAAGGGTAGGCCACGCGATGAGCGACTGGATTTCTCTTGAGCTTCGGAACTTCGTCCGGCAGCGTGCTCGCGGACGTTGCGAGTATTGCCAGTTGCACGAGGACGATGCCGGTTTGCGGCATCAACCGGACCACATCGTGGCCCTCAAGAATTGTTTGACCGCAGTAGTTAGCGGCCGATATCATAAACCCATCTTGGGCTAATCAGAACATGGAGCGGAGCATGGCGGCACTTACGGAGAGTCCTCGGCAAGGTCGAATCGAGTTTTCGACTGCGAAGATGGACGCAACGGAATTCACATTGCCACAGGCACCGCAGGCTTACTTTGCCACCGAACTTGGGACGCTCTGGTCGGGCGACTGTTTAGCGGTGTTGCCAACAATTCGAGATTGTGTCGTCGACACGATTTTTGCTGACCCGCCGTTCAACTTAGGAAAAGAATATGGCCAGCGTTCAAACGATTTGCGGCCAGATTATTTGCAGTGGTGCCATCGCTGGTTGAAG
>CAIJTL010000438.1 GCA_903823545.1 uncultured Planctomycetaceae bacterium | reverse complement strand
GTCGCGAAGCGACGTCAGCAGATAGCCTTGGGCGTAAGCCCAAGGATTTGTTGGAAATTGTGTTCCTAGCCGCGAAGCGGCGACAGCAATCTGCGAGACAACAATTTGCTGCCGCCGCTTCTCGGCTCTTCGAGATGTTTCAACATTTCTCTGCGGGCTTACGCCCGCAGCTATCTGCTGACGTCGCTTCGCGACTAAACAGAGCAACTTCAATGCTCAGGCTTCGGGTGACATTTTCACCAATGTCAAACAATGGCACGTCCTGAATTTGTGAGTGTGCGCCGTTGCTGTTGTCTTCTGCCGTGATTGAAATACGCTGCGAATCGATCAGGCTGCTCTGACTGCTCCCCTCTTGGATGAAACCAAACATCATGAGTGACTTCGCACCGATTGATGGTGACTTGAGTTCTCGCGCATCCCCGTCCGATGTGGTTGTCGCGTCTCGACCGCTTGATATGAAGCGACCGCAGGGGGAGCCGGTCTTGGAACTGCGTCACTTGCATCGTTTCTTCGGGAAACTGAAGGCGGTCAACGACGTCTCTTTCAAGGCGTATCCCGGTCAGGTGCTGGGATACATCGGCCCGAACGGAGCGGGAAAGACGACGTCGATGCGGATTATCGCGACGCTCGACACGCCAACGGCCGGTGATGCGTTTGTCTGCGGGTACTCGGTCATCGACGATCCCGACAAAGTTCGCCGAGTGCTCGGATTCATGCCGGACAGCTTCGGCAAATACCAGAACATGAACGTCATCGAGTACCTCGACTTCTTCGCCCGCGCTTATGACCTGCGAGGTCAGAAGCGCCGAGACTCGGTCGAAAACGTGATGGTCTTCACGGAGCTTCGGAAGCTGGCCGAGAAGCCGATCTTCACTCTCTCGAAAGGACAATCGCAGCGACTGGCGCTGGGACGTTGTCTGATTCACGATCCGCAAGTCCTCATCTTGGATGAACCCGCCGCCGGCCTCGACCCGCGAGCACGTATTGAGTTGCGGGAACTCATTCGGCTAATGGCCACGCAGATGAATAAGACGATCCTCATCAGCTCGCACATCCTCACGGAATTGGGCGAGATCTGTGATTCAGCCGCGATCATCGAAGCAGGAAAAGTGCTGGCTTACGGTTCGATCGACGAACTGGCTCAGCAGCAGCGACAGGTCCAAGGGCAAATCGGTCAGAAGACGATCGCCGTCAAATTGCTGGCAGCAGATCACCCGAAGCATGGAGCACAAGCTCTTGAGCGATGGTTGTCCGAGCAACCTTTCGTGTCGCAGGTTCAAGTGGCCGGTTCCGATCTTGCCTTTGAATTTGATGGCGATGCGGAGGCTCAACACGACCTTCTGAAAGGGATGATGGCCCAACATTTCCCGATCATCGAATTCCACGGTAAGACCGAAACGCTGGAAGACGCTTTCATGTCGATCACCAAAGGGGTGATGCAGTAAGACTGCACTCTGAGGAATACGCACCTAGGGGTCAGGCACCGCAGAATTCAGAATTCGCGGGACAACGCGACTTCTCGAAACATCACTTTGCTCCGCTAATTCTGAATTCTGCGGCGCCTGACCCCGGACGAACCGTGCCACGTTTTGCGATCTTGATTCACGACCATCCGTTCTTGCACTGGGATTTGCTCGTGGAGCAAGACGGCGCGTTGCGATCGTGGCGTTTGCAGGAAAGCCCAGAGCGTTGGCTGCTCGCATCAAATCGTATTTCGTTGGGAGCCGAACCGATTCCCGATCACCGCTTAGCCTATCTCGAATACGAAGGCCCAGTGAGTCGCGAACGAGGAACAGTTCAACGTTGGGACGGCGGTGAAGTTGAGTGGCTCGAACAATCTCCAAAGCAGTTTGTCCTCAAATTAAACGGCAATCGACTTAGCGGAGTTTTGAAACTCCTCGTCGCCAACACCGAATCTCAAATCCCAGCAACTCAGACTTTTCTGGCGAAGTTTGAATAGCCGCTCCGCCGCGCGGACGATAGCTCCAACGCTATGTTTTGGGTGCCGGCTTCGCGATGCGCTTGAGTTCCCAGATGTCGGCTCGCTTACCGACGGCGATGACTTCTGGACGCGTCGGGTCGGACGTGGGATCAAAGCAAATTCGCACTTTGTCTGCGGCGACTTCGATGAGTCCCGGCAGAACGTCTCGTTCCTTGCCGTCGTTCGGTCCCCTAATGAGATCAATCTGCTGAGGTGGCCCCGGTTCTCCGAGCTTCAGCAGGATCGTGTGAGCGTTGTCCCGCTTGTTGTCGGTCTCGGTCCAGACCTCCATGAGGCTGCCTCGGATCTCAGCGAACGCTCGGGTGACTTCGGGAGCAGGTTCGTTCTTGGAATCATGAGCCCTTTGTCGAAGCTCCCAACGTCCTTCGAGCTTCGCGAGTAACTCGGCCTTCGGGTCTTGCTTGAGAGTCGCGGATGCGCCGAGCAAGCGATCGCTCGCAGTCGACGCTGGCAAGAATGAGTCGGCTGATGATGTCTTTGCCGCTGCGTTGGGAAGCTGCGGTTGATCGGTTCGCTCAGCGAGCTGCTTGTCGCGGTAGTCGTCGATCAGCTTTTGGACGTGAACGGCGGGGATCACGATGGCGGTGTTTGAGGAGTTCTTCATCGCCGCCGAAATGTAAGGCGGGCCAACGATCAGACCCTGTAGTTCGTTGTCTTCGGTCACAACCGACTCGCCGAAGTCGATCGATATGCCTGATTTTCGGGACTTGATGTGAAAGGCATCGTCGCCTTTCAGTGGCTCTGGATAGGCCAGGCCGTTCCCACTGACGACGCCGTCCGAGTGATTCCCACCGCCGAAGCAACGCATTTGCTCGTTGAGCTTCGGCAACTCAGTACAGCACTTGCTCCATCGGCGCAGCGGTCCGCCCAGCTTCAGCAGAGTAAGACCACGAGCCTCATCGGTACCGACAATCTGAATCGGCCAGTCTCGACCAAAGCGGTTCTGGATGGACGTGTTCGGTGCGAGCCTGCTGGGAGCAATCGCGATCACGATCAGTCCATCAGGACCGACACAAGTCCCCGCGATTCTCTCGGACTCGATCCCTTCACCTCGCAGCACTTGGACGTCAAACAGGTACAACGCACTCGGAGCAGTCGGGGTCATGCAGTCTTCGTTGACGCCTAAGTCGAGATGCACATTCTCGCGACGTCCAGAAAGGCCGCCCCTCAAAACGACGGATGTCGCGATGTCTGGCGACGATCGCTTCTTGGCGGCGTTCGAACTCGTGACGGCTTGATCGAGTGTCTCGAAGAACTCGCCACTGAACGTGACGATGAGGTCGCCGGCTTGCAGATCGTCGTGAGATTCCTTGAGGCGCACTGCCGCCTTAAACGGCAGACCGAGTCCCGCCAGCGACACGAATTCAACTTTGGTCTGCAGCGCCGTATCGAGCCATGCACGAGCGAACGCGGGGTGATAGCTCGGCTGCGGACCAGTCCGCTTGAAACTGATCGGAGGCAGCTTGTCGTCTTCTCGAATCGCGAGAATGCCAAAGTCAGACAGCGCCGTTTGATACTTTTCAATGCGAGCTTCGAGACTCGCTTTCGTGCGCGGTGAAGTGCGATGGGCCGTAATCGCTGCTCGCACTTCTGCTTCCGTCGCTTCACCTCGACCGAGCTTGTCCATCAAAGCCGCAGCTTGAGTTTCGCGTCCCTTCGCGATGATTTCCGCGAGCCCATATTCCGTGTTGAGTTCTTCAAAGACCGCCTCGGCCTCATTCAGCAGCGGCTTCCACGCAGCACGCGCTTGATCCAGTTCCTGCATCGCCTGCTGCATCTCCTTGAGGTTCGAGCGGTCCTTGAAGAACGCCGGTTCGAGTTCGCGCACGCATTGCATCGCCGCAGTGACTGACTCGGCAAACGGCTTCAGTTTGGCTTTGAGTTCTTCCGGAGTCGGCAGCGGGGCATTGACAGATTGAGTGCCCAGCTCGACCCCAGAATCAGTTCGCGGCCGAACGGCAGGACCATTGCCTGCTCCCGGCATTAGTTCTTGTTCTCGCAACACTGGTCGTGAGGACTCGATCACCGACGCAGCCTCTTCCCAACGAACCGTCTTGATGCCAGCAGCTTCGATCGCCGCATTGATCGAAGCACGCAGCGTTGATTCCTTCTGAGTCTGCTGCGACTCGCGCAGGCATCTTTGAGAAGAGTCAG
>CAIJTL010000437.1 GCA_903823545.1 uncultured Planctomycetaceae bacterium | reverse complement strand
TGAGTTCGGGGTCGAGAAGGAGTTCGTCGGGCATCGGATACGAGCAGAGATGTACGCTCGCTGGCGGTGGGGAATAACGCATCGCCGTCAGTCCGCCTTCTGCCGGTTCCTTTTTTGAGAGTCCAAGCATCGCCGCGTGCTTAACAATGTCGCCGGTCAAATAGCGACGCTCATAGGAATCTGCCTTCTTTGCAAATTCGTCGAATGTTGCCGGCACATCCTTCAACGCATCGACAATGAGATTCTGATACATCCGCTCGCAGACAAACGGCGCACACGGCGCGAGCAGCTTTGCCAATGTTACGAGAACCTCATAAAGCGTTTGGTACGCAGCAAGCTTGTCCGTATCGCTCGCATCGCGCGAGCGCCAGAAGCGGCGGCGGTTGCGGCGGATGTACCAATTCGAGAGATCGTCGATGAACGCGGCAGCGGCGCTGCACGCTCCGGGAGTGTTGTAGTTTTCGAACTCGCGCCGGCTTGTCTCGACCAGAGCTTGCAAGTTCGAGAGCACCCAGCGGTCGATCTCAGGTCGCTCAGCAACCGGGACGGGCGGGGCGAGCGGATCGAAATCATCCAGCCGCGCGTAGTTCACGAAGAACGAATAACTGTTCCAGAGCGGGATCAGGATTTGGCGGCGGACTTCGTCGGCGGGTTTGCTGACGACTTCGCAGACGGGCACGCCTTCGGCGGTACGGTCGGTGGGGCCGTCGGGGGTTTCGATCGTGACCGGCTTGTCCTTGTGCCGAGTCCCGAATCGCAGGTCTTGCGCTGGGTTATGAGCCAGGTACATCCAGCGCATTGTGTCCACGCCGAGCTGCTCGGCGGCTTCCTCGAACCAGATGGCCGTGCCGTCCGACTTGTGCATCGGCTGGCCTTCTTCGTTCATGACGAGGCGATGGCCGAGCAGCGTTTTGAAGGGACGCTTTTCGAGTGGTCCAGGGTCAGGCACCGCAGAATTCAGAATTGGCGGGCTTGAGTTTTGACCTGTCCCGACGCTCGGCTCCGCCAATTCTGAATTCTGCGGTGCCTGACCCCTGTCGTCCCACATCATCATCGTGGCGAGCGACAGCATCGAATAGAACCAGTTGCGGAACTGGCCGGGGAAGCATTCGGTGACGAAGTCGAGCGGGTACTGCGACTGCCACGCCTCGCGGTTCGTGTTGAACTGCGTGGTCGAGAACGGCACGATGCCCGCGTCGAGCCACGGGTTGCCGACATCGACGATGCGCGACATCAGCCTGCCGGTCTTCGGGTTCTTGATCTTCACCGCGTCAATCCACGGCCGGTGCGGAGTGTGACCTTCCAAGACCTCCCAGCCCTCGACCGCGCGACTCTTGAGTTCCTCCAGCGAGCCCATGACCTCGAAGTCGATCCGCTTCTCGCCGTTGACTTCGTATTCCTCGACCCAGATCGGCAGCGCCAGTCCCCAGAACCGCTTCTTCGAGATCATCCAATCACGCATCGACGTGAGCCATTCGATCTCGCGTTCTTTGCCGTTGATGCTGTCGGGGAGCCAGCGAATCGCCTCGGTGACGTCTTTGATCTCGTCCCGCCAGTCCATGTTGATGAACCACTCATCGACCAACCGAAAGACCAGCTCGTCCCCCGTCCGCCAACAGTGCGGGTAAATGTGCGGGTACTGCTCGACATTGACCAACAGTTGCTTCGCTTTGAGCTGCTCGAAGACAAATTCGGCGGTCGCGGGATCGGTCGAGTTCCTGCCGGTGAACGGCCCGAAGCCGTCGAGAAAACTTCCGTCCTCACCCAACGGAGCGATGCCGACGATCCCCAACTGTTGCCCCAACGTATGGTCCACGTCACCGCAACCCGGAGCGATGTGAACAATGCCGGTTCCCTCACCGGCGACCACCATCGGGTTCCCTTTGAAGTCGCGGCCACCATCGACGACCCGATGACACGTCTTGCCGCACTTGTCCTTCAATCGCGGATCAAACGGCACACCACCAAGCTCGCTCTGAGCGCGCAGTTCATCGAACGGCCCGGTGTATTCCCAGCCGATCATCTCCGCGCCTTTGAGAGTTCCTTCAATCTCGTAACCACCTTGCTCCTTGAAGATCTGCCCAATGCTCTTGAGCTTCGGCACGCCACTCGGCCATGACCATTCGGGACGGCCGAAGCCTTCTTTGAACTCTTTCGCAAGTCGCTGGAATTCGAGATTGTCCTTCGCGAAGTAATAGACGGTGCCATCTCGCTTCGACTTCAGCTTCACATATTCGAGATCAGGATTCACCGCCGCGGCGACGTTGCTGGTCAGCGTCCACGGAGTCGTCGTCCAGATCAGCAGGTACTCGTTGTCGCGGTCCTTTAGCGGAAACCGCACAAAGATTGACTTGTGAACCGTCAGCTTGCGTCCGTCCGCGACTTCCATCTGCGAATACGCGCTGCCGCCTCGGCCGGACCAAGGCATCACGTCGTAGCCGCGATAGATTTTGCCGCGAGCAAAACACTTCTTCAGAAACGTCCAAATCGTTTCGTTGTTCTCGGTCGAGAACGTGAAGTAGCTGCCGCCCCATTCCGCATTGCCGAGCTTCGCGACCAGTTCGCTGGCGGTTCCAGACTCCGTTTTTCCGGACGGCGTCGTGATCGTCACAACTTCATCAGCCCCGATCTTCGACGCCAACAACCGCAGCGTGTCGGGATCATCCCAGTCGGTCCAATAGCCGAGCCGAATCGACTGCTCGGTCTGCCGAGCCGCGAACTTCAGCACGCGGCGTTTGCACTCGTTGACGAACTTATCGATGCCGTATTGCTCGATGGCGGTCTTCGAGCCGAGGTTCAATTGCTTCTCGACCTCAACCTCGACCCACAGCCCCTGGCAATCGAACCCGTTCTGATACCGCAGTTCATGCCCGGTCATCGCGTAGTAGCGCTGATAGGCGTCCTTGTAAGTCCGCCCCCAAGCGTGATGCACTCCCATCGGGTTGTTGGCCGTGATCGGCCCGTCGAGGAAATTCCACTTCGGCTTGCCTCGATTCTGTTCTCGCAACTTTTGAAAGATGCCGTTCTCATCCCAGAACTTCAGCATCTCATGCTCACCCTTGATGAAACTCGCTTCGCCAACTTTTTCAAACATCTCAATTCCTATATGACATCAATCGAGAGATACAGGCTAGTGCTGATCGTCACGTCGCCGAAGATACACACGAAGTTTTTCGATCACACCAAAAACGATCGAAAACGCCAAGTAACACGCGCTGATCCAAAGTGTCGGCGTCCAACCCGATTTTAGGCTTGTGGTTGCGGCCACGATCCCAAGGATGAATTCCAGTCCGGTGATAATCGAACCGTCTCCATAAGCAATACGCACGCTGATGAAGCATCCAAATACCACGGCGAGAAAAGTTACTGTTCCGCAGGCTAGTGCCCGCAACAGTAGGCTTCCAGGGAACAACAAATGGAGGACGACAGCTCCTGTGATTACGAACAGAACGATCGCCAAAACATATTGCAGATTTAGCTCATTCGGATTCGTTGGGTTCGTGGATGACACTGGACGCGATTCCTTAGCACGTCAAGACAACGAATCAAACACTTTTGGAATCAATCGTGACAACTTTTCGCCACCAGTTGCCGCGACCGCAAGAATCTTCTGAATGTCCACAGGTTCCAACGCATCAGGCAGGCAAATGTCGGTGACAATGGAGAAGCCGAGCACTTTCAGACCGGCGTGGACGGCGACAATGACTTCGGGAACAGTGCTCATTCCGACCACGTCAGCTCCGATGCCGCGAAGCATCCGGTACTCGGCGCGGGTTTCGAGATTTGGGCCGGCAACGGCGACGAAGACTCCTTTGTGAGCAGCGATGCCAAGCTCAAGAGCAGACTGCAAAGCGATTTCATTGAGCTTGTGCGAATACGGTTCGCACATGTCGGGAAATCGCGGGCCAAGCTTGTCGTCGTTGATGCCACGCAGAGGATTGTCACCCATCAGATTGATGTGGTCATCGATGACAACGACATCAGCCAAGTCGAAATGTGGATTCATGCCGCCCGCAGCGTTAGTCACAACGAGCGTGTCTGCCCCCAGCGCCTTCATCACTCGTACCGGGAACGTCACCTGTTGCATCGTGTAGCCTTCATAAAAATGAAAGCGTCCTTCCATTGCGACGATGGGCACGCCGGAGAGTTCTCCGCAAACTAATTGTCCGGCGTGCGACTGCACGGTCGACATTGGGAAGTGCGGAATCTCGGTGTAAGGGATGATTGTCTTATTACAAATTTGCTCGGCCAAACCACCGAGCCCAGTCCCGAGAATTAACCCTGCTTTGGGAGTTCCTGACCAACGCGAGCGGATGACCGCCGCCGCTTCCTCGATCTGCTTCGCAAGTCCTTGCATGATGTCTCTTGTCCGAAACAAAAAGAAAAATCCGTCGCCCGGAAATCCGAGCGACGGATCGTAATGAAGAAAGCCCTTGCCGCGAAGCAGGTGTGTCTATTCAAAACCTACTCGTCATCGTCATCGAAGTCGGCGTCATCGTCGTCTTCATCATCGTCATCGTCGAGTTCGTCGTCTTCGAACTCGTCTTCGAGTTCTTCTTCTTCAAGATCGTCGTCTTCAAAGTCATCTTCGAAATCGTCTTCTTCTTCAAAGTCCTCGTCGTCCTCGTCGTCGTCCTCGAAGTCATCGAAGCCTCCTTCGTCGTCTCCACCGAAACCGACGTCGTCGTCATCGTCTCCACGGAGATCTACAACGAGAGTTTGTCCTTCGTTTGGCGCAAACCATAGATCCTTGGCCACGCCTGCGTGTGAAAAAATACCTGCTTCGATGCGTGCAAGAGCCATCTGTGACAACCTTGATGCTACTAATCTTTGGAGTTCTGCCAGACCTAATACCCGGCAACCGGCGGGTTCTTTAGTGGCGTTGCCAAACTTTGTCAAGCAACCTCTTGCGGCATTAAGTCGGCACAAACTCCCACGAGTCTTCGGCCTGTTTTTGGAAATCTCGCTAATGAGAGTGAGCGACGAATTCTGGCGAAATGAAGTCTCGGAAAAACGCGAATCGGAGCCATGTAATCCTGTGCGGATCACTGCTCACGAAATCGGCTCGCCGTGAAGCAAAATTGGGATCGGGCGTCCGGCGAAATCACGGAATTCAAAGTGGTGATCGATTCCCAGATGTCGATAAATCGTCGCCAATAAATCTTGAGGACGCAGCGGTCGCTCAGTCGGAAATTCCGCTTTTGAATTCGTCGCACCGATCACTTGGCCCATGCGGAGATCGCCTCCGGAGATCAATGCTGACTGCGACTGAGGCCAGTGATCTCGACCGATGCAACCGTTCGCTGAAGACAACCGTGGCGTACGGCCAAATTCACCAACCGCGACGACAAGGATTTTGCGATCGAGACCTCGTTCGTGAATGTCTTCGATCAGCGTCGCCAACGCCGGGTCCATGTGCTCGGCCCGCCACTGCATTCCCTTGGCCAGATCCCAGCCGGGCTGCGCGTTGGCGTGATCGTCCCATGAAAAATAGAGCGGCGTTCCTTGTTTAGGTGCGAGAGCATCGATCGTGACAACACCCGTGCCTGCCTCGGCCAAGCGACGCGCGAGTAAACAGCTTTGTCCCCACAAATGGCGACCGTATCGATCTCGCGTTTCAGGTTTCTCATCATTGAGATCAAATGCTTTGGCCACACTGCTGCTCGTCAGTAGTTGCACGGCCTGCCGATGAAATGCCTCAACACCTTCCAATGATCGACCCTCTTCCGTACTGCGACGAAAACGGTCGAACTGCCTCTGCAATCCAAGCCGATCTTCCAAGCGAGCACCATTCAAGCCGGCGTTGATCGTGAGATTACTTGGTTTGAATGTGGCGACTGACGGATCGCCGGTGACGAACGCCGAATGACTGACCCCCAAATAGGTCGGACGCGTCATGAAGGGTTGCGTCGGAATCCCGATATAGTGCGGTAGCCCATCTGGGCGAGCAGTTCGCAGGCGATTTGTAATCATCCCGAAGTCAGGATGCTCGGATTTCGCTGTCGATGTCGGATCGGCAACCAGAGGTGTTTTGCCGGTGAGTAATTCGATCGAGCCATCGTTGTGAGAGGCCATCTCGTGGTGCAATGAGCGAATCAACGTGTAGCGATTCGACAACTTGGCCAACCGAGGAAACAGCTCGCAAATCTCGATTCCGGGGACCGAGGTCTGGATGGGGTGAAACGGACCGCGGTACTCCGTCGGTGCGTTTGGCTTTGGGTCAAAAGTCTCTAATTGACTTGGACCGCCCCACATCCAAAACAGAATGACCGAAGTGTCCGTTGAACGATCGGAGTTCAGTCCTGCCAATGCGCGCCCAGCCAATATCTCGGATAGGCTTAAGCTACCAAGAGCTGATGCTCCCAATCGCAGAAATTCGCGCCGATTCTTGGGGCCACGGCAGAGCATGTTTTTCGTTGGGGAGTCGCTCATGACGTTGATCCTAAGGAACGGCAAGGGCGTTCAAAATTTGGAACTGATGGATGACTCGCTCCATTTTTTCAACGAGATCATCTTGTCACTTTCAAATTTTGAACGCCCGATTCGAACTCAGTTACCAAACTACTTTGCAGCGGCTTGTGCGTTCGCGTCTGCTGGCTTCGGCGGATCGAACTGGCGAATCACTGCGGCGTTCGTGCCATTCCAGACTCGAAGCACTCCGTCTTCGCCCGCAGCGACGACAATCTGCTCATCGCGCGACGCAGCGACGCAATACATGAAGTCGGTGCCGCCAGCGAACGCACGCGGCTGTCCACCGTTGGTCGCGTTGTGATAACGAACAGTCTTGTCGCCACCGCAACTCACCATGTTTTCGGTCACACCTAAGAATCGAATGGACGTCACTTGCTTCGTGTAGCCGGGAATTGTGCGTGCTTGCTCGCCCGTTTCGATGTTCCAGACCTTAATCGCGTTGTCGGCACCGGCACTAACAATGAGGCTGTTGTCCGCCTTAATCGATACGCCTAAGACGTGATGCGTGTGGCCCTCGAACGATTTCACAAGTTTGGTGGTACCGAGGTCCCAAAGTTTCACGAACTTATCGGCCGCACCGCTGACAAGATACTTTCCATCGCGACTGAACTCGATGCTCATAACGGTGTCGCTATGAGCGTCCTTCAATTCTTTCGCGAGCGTTTGCTGGGCAACGTCCCACAGGAACAATTCACCGCTGCGTGATGCTTCACCGCCTCCGGTCGCGAGCCATTTGCCGTCTCGGCTGAACGCTAGGCTGAGAACTCGGCTGACAAACGGCGACGGAGCGAGATCCAGCGGAGCTTCCTTCTTCGGTCCCAGTTGACCAACCAAACTCCACTTCGGAATCGTGTTCCACACTGCGGCAGTTTGATCCTGCGAGCCAGAAACGACCAAACCGTTCGAGCCAGTCGCGATTGAGCCGACCACAGCTTTGTGTCCCGCGAAAACTTCGATCGCCTTGCCGCTGGTGCTGTCCCAAACGTGAATCAGGTTGTCATCACCGCTGGTGAGCAGTCGTTTGCCATCGACAGAAAACGCCACACCGCGAATCGGCTTTACGGCGGCAGTGTCGAGATCGGTCGCAGCCTTCAGGTCGGCATCAGCCTTCGTCTGAGCAGCGGTCATGACATCTTGCTGAGCCTTCGCTGCATTGATCTGATCGACCGCTGCCTTGGCCGCTGTCTCACTGAGTTGGACGGCTCGTACCGCCGAAACAACGGCGTCCTGCCGCTTCTTCAGTTCGTCCATTTGCTTCGTCAGTTCGGCTGCCGCATCCGTTGAGGCTTTCGCCAACGCAGCATCGTCTTTCTTGTCGTCAGCCGCCTTCTTCGCAGCCTCCGCTTTCGTCGCGGCCTCTTTCACTTTAGGGTCTTGTTCGACAACCGCCTTGTCTGCGGCGACTTTCGCCTCGTTCGCCTTCTTGACTGCCTCGTCACGCTCTTTCTGATTTGTCTCCGCCGCTTTGAACGTCGCGAGCGCGAGTGCCACAAATTGCTGGGCCACCTTCTGGTCTTCGGTACGTTCGACGACCTTGCGATTCAGTGTGACGTCTCCTTTGAGTTCCACGACCTGCGCACCGGTTTGATTGTTCCACAGTTTGGCGATGTTGTTCGCTCCCCCCGTGGCCGCGAACAACCCGTCGGCTCTGATGGCGACTGAGGTCACCGGCCCACCGTGAGCGAACGCACGCACTTGATTGCCGCTGGCCAGATCCCAGACGCGCGCCGTTTGGTCATCGCTTCCCGAAAGAATCTGTGCCCCGGCGGGAGTGATCAGAGCCAGTGAAGTCACCGGCCCGCCATGCCCCTTGATTTCTTTTTCGGGCATGAACGGTGCCGCCGCGGGAATCGCCCAGATGCGAATGATGTTGTCCGCCTGTCCGACGATCACTTTTGTGCCGTCCGCATTGAAGACCACCGCTTTGGCGGGAGCGGGCGATTCGATCTTGTTCGCTTCGGTGCCGTCCGCCAAGTTCCATACTCGAATCGTCTTGTCTTCTGAGGCCGAGGCGAGCTTCGATCCATCGGCATTGAAGGCCAAACTGTGAACGGCGGCGGCGTGACCGGCGAGCGTCTTGCCCGGTTGACCGTCTGTCAAATTCCACAACTTGATCGCATTGTCCGCACCGGCAGTCGCCAGCCATTGTCCGTTGGCACTCACGGCGACGGTTGTCACCACGGCACCGACCGGTATTTCGCGAACGCGACTGCTCGCGGGACGCTGCCACAACTTCACTGTCCGATATCCGGCCGAAGCGATCGTGAGACCATCCGGGCTGAAGGCCAAGGCATGAACGAAATCACGATGAGCGGCTCCCGTCGGATACATAGGCTTGCCGTTGTGTTGAATTGCAGACAAGTTGGGGTCAACTAAACGAGCCAATTCGTCTCCGCTCTCAACGTCGTAAACGAAAACCTGGTTCGCTCGACCAGCGGCGACGTATCGTCCCCAAGGAGCAATCGCCAGACTGTAAATGGCTTTGGCTGTAGCAGGGACAGGCTGCCAATTCACTTGGTCTTTGGTGCCTCCCATGCCACTCGAGGCACCCTCCAAAATCCACTGCCGCAAAGTTCCGAGTTCTTTGGGAGTGAGTGCCTTCGCATCGACCTTGTTCGGCAGCGGTGGCATCGCAGGACCTTGGGAACGCGCTGCCACGAGATAGAGCAAACTCTTGTCTGGGTCTTTGGCGACCACAGATGGGCCTCGCTTCCCACCTTTCAGAATGAACTCAACCTTTTCCAAGTTCAGCTTGCTTTCCGCCTGACCGAGGTTGTGGCAAGCGACGCAATTTGAGTCGAGGATTGGAGAGATATCTTTTTCAAAGTCTACCGGCCGGCCCAAATTAACGGCTTCGGGTTTAATGACGTTTGCCGCAGGCTTCGCTTCCTGAGCAACCAAAAATTGTGATGAGCCGAGAACAGTCAGACCACAAAGCAACATCAACGAGGTGTGACGCATGGCAAAACTCTTTCAAAAGGATGAAACTTGCACTCAGGCGAGATTTCTTATCAAAAGTTTGGCGGCGAGAATCTTAGATGCTTGCCGCTGTCGAATAACAAACTTGGCCGTGTGACTAAATCACTTTGCAACGCTGATTGCGACAGCTCCATCCGAGGCCGCTACCGCTCCATCGAATTCAGCCGAGGCTCGAACGACAGCATTGGCGATCGCACCTTCGGTCGCATCGCCCGAAGCCGTAACGGTGATGACCCCTTCCGCCTTGTCAGCCGGAATTGTCACTTTCTCGGCGGTAAGGCCAACGACTCCTGGAGGCGGAACAATTTCAAGTGTCACCGGTCCGGCAAAGTTATTGACTCGCTGAATTGTGACTTTGACTTCTAGCTTTTCGCCCCTCTTCACTGCGCCACCGTTCGCGGGGGCTGCTGTGACGTTGACGGCGTTTGGCTTGACGCTGATGACGATCGGAGTTGATGGGGAAAACACATTGACGGCATTTGCTTTGGTGGCCGTATTCGTGTCATTAAGCGCCTTTTCCTTCGCCGCTTTGTCAGCAATCGCCGCTTTGTTCTTGTCATCTGCCGCTTTCGCTTCAGCCTCCGCTTTCGCCTTGGCATCAACCGCAGCTTTATTCGCCGCTGTTGTATCCACCAAAACTTTCTCCGCCGCGGTCAATGCATCAACGGCCTTCTTTGCTTCCTCTAGAGCCGCTGCGAGGGCTTTCGCTGTCGCCTCTTTATCAGCATCAGTCGTGGCTTTGTCTTTGGCTTCTGTTGCCTTCTTCACTGCCTCGGCAGTCTCGGCGACCTTCTTGGCCGCAGCATCCTTGTCTGCTGTTGCTTTCTTAAATGCGGCGTCAGCATCTGTGGCCGCTTTAACAGCTGCATCGCGCACAGCGTTTGCCTTTGTAAGCGTTTCGACCGCTTGAGCAGCCGCTGCGACGGACTGATCGAGCACGACCTTTGCCTTGTCGGCCAATTCAGGGCGACGGCGGTATTGCACCGCTCCTGAAGCTTTCATGTAAAGCGTGTAGGTACCAACCGGGACATTATTGGGGAGGAAAATGCGGTAAACGCCATCGTTCGCTCCTTTGTTGATTGGCTTATTTTCGACCTGAGCATTCTGTGGTGTGCCGACAAATGTCAGCGTGACGTTTTCATCAAACCCATTTCTCTTAACGAGTTTTACCGGAACCAGTATCTGGCGATTGTGGTTCGCATCAACACGGAAGACATCGGTAGTCGCTTGGAATGGGTGAACTTCAGGAGTGATGGCAAGGCAGAGGTCATGGGAGAGTCGCGAAACAGGGCCGATTTGGGCGTTGCCATCCCAAACTGTTGTCGCTGCTCGTGCCAAGTGAGTCACATCGCGAGCCGCAGCTTTCTGCGCGGCCAACGCTGCTGCAACTGCTGCATTGGCGTCAGCGATCCGCTTTTCAGCCGCGGCCAAAGCCTCATTAGCGGCTTTAAGTTTCACATTCGCTTGATCGTGTTCCGTAACAGCTTTTGTTTTTGCTTGTTCAGAGGTCTTCAGCACCGCTGTCGTATCGGTAGCGGCTTTATCGGCAACCGCTTTTTCTTGGACTGCAGCTTTCGCAGTTGCATCTGATTCGCTGGCTGCTTTCTCTGCCGCAGTAACGGCATCTTTCAGTTCTTGTTTGTCTTTGTTCTTGTCGAGTTCGACCTTCGCTGCGGCAAGTTTGTCAGCATTCACTTTATGGGCGGCAGCCGTATCTGCGACCTTTTTATCAACAACAGCTTTGGCGTCGGTCGCTTTCTTCGCGGCTTCTGCATCTGTATTGAATTTGGTTTCCGCCGCCTGTCGTGTTGCCAGAAACTTCTTTTCATCTTCAGTGGCTTTCGCCGCGTCTTGTTGTGCCTTCGGAAGGGCATCCGTCACTGGCTTGATTGCAGCTTTGGCATCGGCCACAGCCTTCACTTTTACGTTGTCTTCAATGCGAGCTTTCGAAATGACTTTGGCGAACGAGAACGCGCCATCGGGTGCATCTTCTGCACAGGAAAAGATCAGACTTGCTGAATTCTGCCCAGGACCAATGCTCGTGCCTTTGCATGTGACCCCTTGTGGTAAGTTTTCTGCCGTGACATCAATAACGCCATTAAATCCATCTCGTCGAAAGGCGATGACCCTCGCGGAATAATTCTCTCCTTTGCGGAGCCCGGAAGGATATGTGCTTGCGCCAATGTTGTTGTCAGCGACTGGAGCCTCAGGAAGAACAACGACGCGGAAGTCCGGAGCTTCTTTACGGATCGCTAAGCGATAAACCATGCGAACATCGCCGCGTGATTCGTAGTAACGATCACGAATTGAAACTCGGTAAGTACCGTCTGCTGGCACAACAAACTGAAACGTAGGATCGTCGCTCAGTGTTTCAAACACGTTTGGGACAAGGTTTGTTCCAGTGTCGTCTTGGGCGGTGATACGCTGAGCGGTCTCCACTCCCTTATCGTCCTTTAGAACCCGATCGAGTGTAATGTATGGGTCCGCATGAGTTCCCTGCCGATCCCCGAACGCCTCGATCCAGTAAACCTCTTGGGCCTTTGCCTCGAAACTGAAGTAGTCGACATCACCGCGTACTTGAAACTGCCCTGCAACCTCAGTCGGGACGACTAACTTATTGGCTTGAGCGGCCGTGTCATTTGGCTCCTGTTCCAAGCCGACTGGCGACGAGGAAAGATACATCGTCACGGGATTCGCATTACCGGCCGGCGTGTTCCAGACGTAACTAAAACCGTCAATACCTCCCTGTAACGCACCTAGACTATCAGCCGCACGAGCAGTTTCTGCATCGGCAGGAAAACTGATCGAGACGGCAACCTTTTCAAGCGGACGGCCATCGACGTTAACACCAGCAGCTTGGCCACCAGGCAAGTTGCGTCCGAATAGTGTCACTTGAGTGTTTGATCCTGCCGTGCCGCCTGTTGGCAAGGTGAAGTCAATATACGGCCCAGTCGTCAACGTCAGCCGGTAGGTATGGTCCGCTCCTCCCGTGTAGACTTGGTCGATGATTCGCACGAAGTAGTCACCGTCGGCTGGCAGCGACACATCCAACACTGCATCGCGACGAACTGCCCCGCGAACAAACGAAAGTCGGCGACCGTTTGCATCTTGAAGTTCGATTTGTGGTTTGAGTTTTGAGTCGATCTTTGATGACTGGCAAATGACGAGCACTCGCTGCCCCGCTTTACCTGTCAGTTTGAAGTAATCAAAGGTGTTTCCATCAGCTCGACCATTCACCGTTGAGTTAATCTCGACGGGCGTCGCTTGCTCACGAGCGTTATTCGGTTCGACTTCATTCGTTTCCTTGCGTGAGCCGACGACAAAATTTCGTGGATTGCTGACTCCGAAACGACCGCTTGAGCGAACTTCGTAAATCCCATTTGGAACTGCTGCATCCACGGTCACTAGGAAGGTATTCGCAACCGGCGTTTTCACGCCGTTTGCATCCACCATTTTTGGGTCAGCCTTAATTCCAGGGTGGCTGAAAATTAGCTTCGAGGATTCATCAAGATCCGTTCCGTTCGCCAGTGTTACCTCAGTCGCAACTCCGATCTGGGCACCCGGTGGAAATACCGAAAACAACTTTGCTTGCGGAAGCTGAGCGTAGGCAGAGGTCGAGCCGAGTAACGCAGCAGCAGCGAGAAAACGGAATTTGCGAGTCATGGCAACTCTCATCAAAAAGCGGCGATTAGGCTCTCGCCAGATGAATTAGGCAGGCAAAACGGCGAGAGAGAAAGTTGGCGGGAAGTTGAAAACGCCGAGGGAAACGCTCGGTTCTCAACAAACAAAAAAGGAATGAAGACTGAGGAATGGACTCGATGATGTTCGATTCATTCCTTTGCCTCCATTCCTCTGTCGGTTTTCAAGATTTTGGGCTCCGACTCCAACCAGAACCCTAAGTCGCTTAGTGGTTGAACAAGAACTCCTTGGTGTTGATCAACGCCCAGAGGATGTCCTCGTAAGCAATTTTCGGTGCCGCTTCGTGTTTTGCGATATGAGACAATGCAATCTTGGCTTCATCAGCGTTTGGCTCACGAGAATAAACCCAGCGATAAAGCTCTTTGATTTTGTCTTCGTGAGAACGAGTTTTGTCTGCGGCCATCACGGTCGCTCGGCCAGCTCCATTGGCGATCTTGTCTTGCACTTCACTGCTGTTGAGGAGGTGGAGGCTCTGAGCCAAATTCGCCTCTTGAGATCGCTCGCATTCGCAAGCGGTGTCGGCTTGAGGCTGACCGAAAACCTTCAGGAAGTAAGGACCAATCGCTGGGTCAGGCAGTTGAACGGCCTTTGTGCCTGGTGGCAGGCTGCCGAATTGTTGATTCGTGTTCGTGACTCGATGAAAGCCGTCATACAAAACTTCGGCAGTAAGTCTCTTTGGATAATACCTTGAGAAGTTTTGCTTGTCCTTAAGGTTGTAGTCATTTGGTAGAGAGTTCAATTGGTATGTGCTCGATGACGTGATCGTTTTCACGAGCCATTTCAAATTGAATCCACTGTCAATGAAGCCTTGTGACAGTTTCGCCAAAAGCTCGGGGTTCGATGGAGGATTCGTCTCTCGCATGTCGTCCTCGGGTTCGACAATGCCGCGATCGAAGAAGTGCTTCCAGTAGCGATTGACGAGTGCACGGGCAAAGAATGGATTGTTCTTATCGGCCATCCAATCGACAAGCAAATGTCGAGGATCGCGTTCCGGAGCAACTTCCAGTGGGGCTGAACCAAGCCCAGCGGGCTTGAGTGACTGACCATTTCGTGGATTGGTCGATGCGGCGAGCCCGTCGTTGTGGAAGACTCGACGATCACGAGTCGTCTTGCTCATGCCTGGATCGAAGATGTTCTTCTTCGCAACTCGACTGAAGAATGCGGAGAATCCGTAGTAGTCGTTTTGGCTCCATTTTTCAAACGGGTGGTGGTGGCAGCGAGCACATTGGATTCGCAGGCCCAAAAACAATTGAGCTGTATCCTCGACTTGCTCATTGTTTTCATCTACTTCCCGATACCAGATAACAGCAGGATTGGTCGTCGAATCACCTGATGCAGTGATAACGTCTCGGACGAACTGGTCGTACGGTTTGTTTTCGTAAAGATTGTTCCAGATCCATTGATAGAACCCGTAGGTGGCAGAAGCATCATCCGCAGCACGATTCTTGTTTCGTAAAACCAGATTCCATTTGTTTGCGAAGTAGTCCGCATAGTCCGTCGAATCCAACAATCGGTCTATGTATTTGTCTCGCTTGGCCGGATCTGTGTCAGCCAGAAATGCTCGAACTTGTTCTTCGGTCGGCAGTGTGCCAGTAACGTCGATTGAAACTCTGCGAAGGAACGTTGCATCATCGCAAAGAGACGAGGGCGGAATGCCGAGCACTTTCAACTTGCCGAACACCGCGTTGTCGATAAAGCCTTTGCTTGGGGGAATTGCGGCAACCTCTGCTCCCAGTGGAACTGTTGCACGAAACGTTGAAACTTGACCTTGGTAACGAGCCATAATGGCGACTTCGCCAGCGAGGTCGAGCGTCTTAACCATGCCGGTATTCGTCGCTTCGGCCATCTCAGTGTCGTTGGCTTCAAACAACGCCATGCGTGTGACGTCTTCTGTTTTGCCGTCGCTATAAGTTGCGATGACAGTGATCTGCTGGTCCGCACCTCGGTCCATCACGCGACCTTCTGGCAGGCACTTGATCGATGTTACAACCGGATCCGCATCAGATCCGTAAGGAGTCCCTTGTTCAATCCATCGAGCAATCAAGCGATATTCATAGCTGTCGATATCCATTCGCTTGCCGCCACCGTGTGGTGACTTGCCGATCGGTTTTGTCAGTAGCAAGCTCTCGCCAGGTGATGGCGGCGAAAGGCGACGGCCTCGATTTTCCTTAACGAGGAACTCGTAGTCTTCGTCTGGATAGAAGCCGAGCAAACTCAGCTTGAAACCATTTTGTCCTGATGCTTTGCCGTGGCAACCACCGCTATTGCAACCGAGCTTTGTAAAGATTGGGACGATCTGATTTTTGAAGTTAATTGGAACTTGGTTTTCGAGTCCCTCAACATGCACCGCCACCGCCGCATTAATTCCGTTTCCGGTAATCTTGAGCGTCGCATCGCCATCTTTAGCAGGAGTTATCAAGCCCGTGGCATCGACGTTGATGATGCCTGCCGGTTCCGAGGTGTACTGCACCTTGCGAGTGTGATCACGAAGTTGGCCACTCGAATACGTTCCCGTCACATAGACCTGCTGACGAGCGTCACGCCCCCGCAGTGTGAGCGGCTTTCCGTCAACTGTCGGCTCAATTTTTAAGCCACTGAGCTGACCAGGATCTCCTAGCCCCTTTGGTTTCGCGGGCTCGGCGTATGCCGGGACGGTAGAAGCAATGGCGGTCGCAACCGTCATCGCAAACAAAAATCGGCTCATCATCCTCATGGACTGCTCCTCTTCATGACGGAGTGGCATCGGGAGGTCATCCCGGTTAGGGACCGAAAAAATTTGTTTTCTTGTGGCAGGTGAGCACCAGAAGTTTCGTAGCCGGAACTTCTGGTGCTGTTTTAGGTATGTGCGAGCGGGCTTGCAGGTAGGACTGAAATTAAAGTCGCGGAAGTCTAGGCTTCTTAGGCTGATGGCACAACATATCAACGGACTCCTTGTTGTCAATCAGGCTTCTCACTTCCGATCGGATCGGTTTACCCAACCGTTACGTGTGACTGAGTTGTGAATACTCAGGTAAATCGACACGATCAGAACGACCCAATCAAGACGTTGTTATGAAGCCTGTCGTTTGTCGGTTTTGAAATCTCCTCGTAACCACCCCCGCGTATCGCGAGGCGAAATGACGACTGTGAAGTTTTTCACGCGGAGGTTGCGTGACTGCAATTTATCCGGCAGTACGACCTCGCAAGGAAATCCCAATGAAGACAGTTCCGCCGACCAATACGATCGATGAAGCCCTTGCAGCACTGCGTGCCGGTCGTTTGGTGATCGTTGTTGACCCTTCTGATCGGGAGAACGAGGGTGATTTTGTTGGTGCAGCGGAGTTTGTGACAGCAGAGCAAGTAGACTTCATGCTGACTCGCGGACGCGGCGTGATGTGCTGTCCTATGACTTGTGACGTTGCTGATAGATTGCGGTTGTCTCCTTTAGTTGATGCGGACTCGAATTCATCGCCAAATCACACTCCGTTTCTCACTCCGGTCGACCATCGGAATTCTGGAACGGGAGTCAGTGCTGAAAGTCGCGCGATGACTTTGCGAGCCTTGGCCGATTCGAAGTCAACTCCTCACGACTTCGTCCGTCCGGGACATCTCAGTCCGCTTTTGGCCAAAGATGGTGGCGTGCTGCGGCGAGCGGGGCACACTGAGGCGACTGTTGATCTGCTCCGAATCGCTGGGCTCAATCCGGTTGGCGTATTGATTGAGATTCTCAGCCAAAAACATGGTGGCATGGCTGACCGTGAAGAACTCGATGTCCTCGCCAAAGAATTTGACATTCCTGTCATCACCATTGAGGAGTTAATTCGACATCGTCGACTTCGCGAACGGCTTGTTACGCGACAGGTTGAAGTGCCGATCGAGTTGCGTGACTACGGCTGCGTTACCGTCATCGCTTACAAGGTTGAACACGAAGATCAGGAGCCGCTTGCGATGGTCTGGGGAGATTTGAAATCAGTTGATGCACCGCTGATCCGCATGCATTCAAGCTGTTTTACTGGCGACGTGCTCGATTCGTTGCGATGCGATTGTGGCGATCAACTCCATTTGGCGATGCGGATGATTTCACAGTCTGGTGCGGGAGCTGTCGTGTATTTGCCGCAGGAGGGGCGTGGTATCGGCTTGGTCTCAAAGCTCAAGGCCTATCAGTTGCAAGACCAAGGTTTTGACACAGTCGAAGCAAATCACAAACTTGGGTTCAAAGCTGATTTGCGAGACTACATGATCGGCCTGCAAATCCTGAAGGATCTCGGCCTGCGGCAAGTCCGCATCCTCACCAACAACCCGAAGAAGTTGGAATCGTTTGAGGAAACTTGGGACCTTCGTGTCGTTGAGCAAGTTCCGATCATTGC
>CAIJTL010000436.1 GCA_903823545.1 uncultured Planctomycetaceae bacterium | reverse complement strand
CCCATCCTTTAGAAACACGAGCAGATCGTATCGATTGACGCGCTTCAATTCACCATCGCTCAGAAGCGATAGGCAAGATCGGTGCAGAGATAGCTCAATCCCGTCATGTCGCCGAACGGCAACGGCTTTTTACGCTGCCCCACCAAATACAGCGGCAATGGGCGAGGTTGACGCCAATATCCGGCAGATTGGAGGTGGTCGATGAGGTCGGTTTCCAAATGCGAAACAAGCGTAGAAATCGCCAATCCGCCTGCCTCGTAAACCTGCCAACGGACTTCTTGCAGCAGATCACAAAGCAATTGGCGTCGAGTCGGGTCAGCCCATAAAGCGACCTTCCAAAAATCAGCCGCTTGGGCACTCCGCCAAAACACGGCTGCCGCCTCAATGCCGCTAAGACCTGTGACGTAACTCGTCCGAATCGCAATTGACGGACATCGCCCCATCGACCATTGCAAATCGCCGAATCTGTGATGTGGGTGCCATTCTGAATGATGTTCGTGCTCAATCAATTCAGCGACCGCTGGTGACAGCCCGTGTTCGGTGACAATCGTCTGGCCGCGTGACGAACGAGGGCTCACCCAACGAACGGGAACGGATCTTAAGAACGTGTGACCAAGCCAATCGGCGATTCGATTTCGCTCCCCCAACTTTTTCAACGCCGCACCAAGTCGTAGTGGCTGCCAAAAGACAAGTCCTGCCCCATCGACAACACGATTGGCCAAATGCGGCATAATCGCCCGTGCCTTGGCGCTGCCGCCCAATGAAATCCACGGTCGATGTAGCGACATCGCGTGCGCAGCCAAGACCATCCCCATCCCTTTGCTGACGTTCGGATCGGCCACAGACCAATCGCAACCCCAGACCATCTCCATCTGTTCTTCACCGTGTCGCATCGTCCACGGAATCAAGCCAATGAAGCCGTTGATGAGCCCGTCACGAGTCCAGACATAACCTCGCTCTCGACCGCGATTGAACGCTGTGTCGTAGTATTTCCACTCAACGACATCGCCGGGCATTCCACGCCGGCTGAGATAGTCTTTGACCTGATCTTTCGAAACTTCCTGCAAAGACAAAATGGCGTCATCCATGATCAAATCGCCTCGGAGAAAGGATCGCATTGATGCGACAAGAGGTGGGCAGCAGACATGCTTGTGGCCGAAGGGCCGGAAGGGATTGGGAATGTAGACTTGGCTTGTTGAACCGGTCAATTCCGTTGTGGCCAGTCACGTTGTGACCCACGTTCGTTGTGGCCGGTCTCCGGACCGAGCCACACACTTTCGACCGCAGGTCTCCCATTTCGCTGTTGGCCAAGATTTCCCACAACATCGTCCGTTTGGTCATTCGGAATCTCTTCGGTCGGCGGTGGTGTCTCGGTCGGGAGACCGGACACAACGGTTTCACTTGGCCATTGTGGCACCTCCAAAATCACATCTTGACCTGTTTGGCAGGGCGTTCTACGTTCCCGCCCCGCTTAGCAGAACTCAGGCAACTCTTGGTTCAATCAGCTCAGCGTCCCTTCGATCACCTCTGACTCTCGATCTCTCCCCTCTCCCTCAGGCCAGCCGCTGGATATAGACCGGCGCAGCGTCTGCATTTCGACTCCCGTCGGAAAGGATCTTTCCATGAAGCGAATCACCTCATTGCTGATGGCGGCGGCGTTGCTGTCATGCTTGCCTGGTTGCTGCTGCCTCGCACCGTGGTTTGGCGGTTGCGGCACTGGCTGCAATACAGGTTGCAACAATGGTTGCGCACCGGGATATGGGGGTCAGCAAATGATTCCGCAAGGAACGACTTACCAATCGTATGACTCGATCACAGGAATGCCGGTCCAGAATGCGACCGCTTACCAACCGGTTGTCGGAGCGCCAGTCGTTTCGCTCGGTCCCTTGGAAGCTTTGCCGACCTATCGCTGAGCGACGATTCAAAGCGAACACGATCTACCAACGATTGAGATGCGTCACAACGAAATTGACCACTCATTCGCGCGTCGTGCCAGCTTGATCTTCGTCAGGCATTGTGGCTCCAGATGGGGCGATGCTCGTGCTGTTTGTTGATCGTTTTCAACAGAACATCACGAGCCTCGCCCCATTTGCATTGATACTGAAAAGACCAAGTCATTCGACAGGCGTATCAAAACTAGCTTCAATTCACACCGAACTAGTTTCCTCAATTTGAAACAGGCTGGTCGATGCCGGATTGACCAGCCTGTTGACGTTTCGAGACCGTAGGAGTGTGACTGAATGAATCGAGGTACTCAGTACCCCAAGATCGCGTTTGCTGGGCGAGTGTTTGTGCTTGGATGTGGGAGCGTCGCTCAATGCACGTTGCCGTTGTTGGTCCGGCATTTGGAAATGCCACCGGATCGAATCACTGTGATGGAAATGGAATCGCGGACGGACGCCGTTACCGCCTGTTCGCAGGCCGGAGTTCGGCTGGTGCATGGCCAAATCACGCGAGACAACTTTGACGAAGTGCTCAGCAAATACCTTGGTCCCGGCGACATGTTCGTCGATTTGTCTTGGAACGTCTGCACGGTCACGATGCTCGATTGGTGCCATCATCATGGCGTGCTTTTCATTAATACGTCGATCGAAGAATGGGATCCGTATCAAGACAAAGAGGGTTCTGAAAAAACGCTCTACCATCGGCACATGCACATTCGCCGGCTCGTTGCTCAGTGGCAGAATCGTTACGGCGGCCCGACGGCGGTGCTCGATCACGGAGCGAATCCAGGGCTTGTTTCACACTTCACGAAACTTGGTTTGATTGAGATCGCACAGCGACTCATCGCCGAAAAACCGACCGATCACCGCGTTCCTGCATTGCAGGCGGCGATCGACGCGAAGGCGTACAACAAGCTCGCGATGCTGACTGGCACGAAGACGATTCACATCAGCGAACGAGATACGCAGATCACGAGTTCGCCCAAGCGGTTGAATGAATTCGTCAACACTTGGAGCGTCGAAGGGCTCTATGAAGAAGGAATCGCACCGGCTGAACTCGGCTGGGGAACTCACGAGCGACGATTTCCGTTCGGCGCGAAAGGCCATACCTCCGGACCGCGCAACCAAATTTATCTCTCCAACCGCCGAGGCATGGATACCTGGGTTCGATCGTGGGTGCCCGGCGGGCAAATTCACGGCATGGTGATTCGCCACGGTGAGGCTTTCAGCATTTCCGAATATCTGACGGTCGCTGACGACAACGGAGACGTGCTGTATCGTCCGACAGTCCATTACGCCTATTGCCCGACTGACTGCGCGATCTCTTCATTGCAAGAACTGCGGATGCGTGACCTGGAGATGCAGGAAGAGATTCGCATTTTGAAAGATGAGATCATTGACGGTGCCGACATCCTCGGCTGCTTGTTGATGGGGCACGATTTCGGAACGTGGTGGATTGGAAGCACGCTCGACATCCATCGAACTCGCGAGCATGTCGGCGGACAGAATCCGACAACGTTGCAAGTCGCTAGCTCGGTGCTCGGCGCGATCTTCTGGATGATTCGCAATCCGAACTGCGGCGTGAATCTCCCCGACTACTTGCCGCACGAAGAAATCCTCGCCATCGCGCGGCCATACATCGAACCGCTCATCTCAACGATCAGCGATTGGCGACCAATCGCCGAGAACGACGTCAGCCATTGGAACGAGATTTGGCAGTTCGACAAGTTCTTGATCGACGATATCCAAATCCCGCCCGAAGAGCTGGAGTGGCAGGACAGCGACATTTCCGAACCACTCACAACAGTGCGGCTCGGCAAAGGCCCGGAGTTTTCTCCGACCGGTCACCAAGGAACGATCAGTCGCTTGGCGGCGGATTGAACGACTAGAGCGCGCGAAGAAAATCTGGCATATGCGCCTCGCAAGCGCCACGGCGATAGCCGATTACTTCACTTCGTCCAATAACTTGAGCAAGGCCTCAACGATTTTCGGCGACGCTCCGGCTTCGAGGTAGCTCGATCTCGCTCGCCAGGTTTCGTAGCCGGCGAGTTCGTGTTGTTCGGGTGTCGGCAAATAGCCGTTGTAACCGTTGGCGAGTGAGATCGTGAACGTCGGCTTCAGCGGGCTGCGACGTTTGATTTCGAGGCCGATTTCCGTGAAGACCTCGCACGGGATCGCGACGATTCCCAGTTCGCCGATGCGAATTGCTTGCAGCTTGAGCTTAACTGTGTCTGGATATTCGGCGACCTTCAGCGTTTCGCGAGCGTAGATGTCGGCCATGGTCTTGTAGGGAAACGATCCTGCCTTTTCGAGACGCTCTTTCGCCTTCGCGATGTCATCAGCGGAGGGCTTGCGGACTTTCAATTCGATTTCGGTTTCACGCATCGC
Organism: uncultured Planctomycetaceae bacterium; assembly: GCA_903823545.1. Lineage (GTDB taxonomy): Bacteria > Planctomycetota > Planctomycetia > Planctomycetales > Planctomycetaceae > SXKJ01. The sequence continues at coordinate 1,111 of CAIJTL010000436.1, read as the reverse complement.
GATCGATGCCGTTGCTCGATGCTCGGCCTTGGCATGAGCGGCCATCGCCGCAGTTGCGACGCTGTCGGCAACCGCTTTCATCTTTTCATACGGTGCGAATTTGGGAGGCATCGTCAGCGAGAAGTTTGCGTTGTTGACGTCGCCACTCGTGCCATTTGTCATCGCACCGACAAATGCTGGTTGAGCGAGTCCATTAGGAGTTTTGTTAGCTTGCAGTAGTTGGCTGATCCGCTCGGCATATGCGCCGAAGTAATCTGCCGACAATTCGCCGCTTCCGGTTCCCCCGACGTAATGCAGCGAGTAGTTGGTCCAGAACGCGAGCGGTCGCCCGGTGGGTGACTGCAAGCTGAGGAAGCTCACCTCCGGATCAACAGGGCCGGCTGACTTCGTCACCTTGGGGTTTGAGTAGCCGGGATTCATCCGGACTTTGTCGATCAGACCGAACGGATTCGACTCGGCATTCGCCTCTTTTAACCACCAGCGGCGATTGAAGACCTGAGTCTCATCGCGACCAACGCCCCAAGCGATCTTTGCCGTTGCGACATTGTCTGCCGCCTTCTTGATACCGACGGCAATTCGTTCGGCCAAGAAAATGACATAGTCCGCATCAGCCTCAACCTGAAACGCACCGGTCACTGACGGGCACGAATGCGAGTGAGTGGCTGAAATCAGAATCCGATCAGTCGGAATGCCTGTTAGCTTTTGAGCTTGTTGCTTTGCATTGTCCATGAGGTCGCGCGGGATCAAACAGTTGTCGACAACAACCATCGCAATCCGCGTCTTGCCATCATCCAGCACCAAGCAACGAGCATGGAGCGGATCATGAGCTCGCAGGGCCGGATGATCCTGCATGTTGCCGTTCATCGAAATCGGAAATTTCAACGGCGTGACGTCCATCGCAAACGCCCCCGCTTTGATCGTTGGGGGTTCCGCTTGAGCTGTTCGCCAAGAAAGCAGGACGCCAAAAGCGATCGCGAGCAGTGTCATATTTCTCAGCAGTCTCATGGCATTACCTTTTAGAGTTCAGGCCAAAGTTCGAGCACTGCGGCAACGTCCCGCAAGTCATCGAACAGGTGATCTGGTTGAGTTGGTTCGAGGTCTTCTCGGGTAT